>JBCCBL010000013.1:0-20359 GCA_039034055.1 Verrucomicrobiota bacterium
GTCTGTGATGGGCCCAGCAGACCGCCCGCATGGCACCGCGAGAGTGAGTGATAGCGAAGGGATCACCGTCACCAGTCCACTAGGTTCGCTGCCTATCGCAGCTAATGAAACCGGTGATCTGAGCATCCAATTGTCAGCCAGCGACTTGTTTGCCCTATTGCAGGCCGATACCAACAATGAGATCACCTTGATTTTATCCGTAGCGGGGCCGAATACCATCGTTAGATTTGCCTCGATAACCAATACCAGCGGATTGCCAGTTCCCACGCTTTTGGTGGATATTGCACCGCCGCCCACGGTATTGGCCGGCGATTATGCCATCGATGGCACCTTAGATATCTACGGAGATGATTTGACGCTGGGCACCACCGCCGTCGACACGTCCGACACCAATGGCGTCAGCATCACCTATCAAGACGACGCAACGAATCCGACCACCACTTTTCAAGGAACCCAGGCTGGGCAGATATGGATCTGGCAGAACAATGGCGCTGGCACTCCAGTGGAGCAAATGCGCTTGAATGCTAACGGAACGTTGACCGTGAGCAACACCGCGGGTCAATCAATTACCCTCGATCCAACTGGTCAAAACATCACCCTCAGCGGTGGACGGACGGTCCTCACAACAGACGCATCAGGGGATGCTGCAGTAGTTGGCAACATCACCACCTCCGGAGATTTTTTGTTCACGGATGGTCGCGAGCTAACTGTGCAGGATTCTAATTTCGCCACATCTTGGGGAGATGCTACTGTGGCGTCTGGATTTGGATCAACGGCTTGGGGGTATGCTACCGAAGCAACGGCTTTTCATTCCACAGCCTTGGGCTCATTTAACATTGGCGAATTTGACGGCCAACCCTTTTCCAGCACTACCTCCGTAAGCACCGACCCTATTCTAGAAGTCGGTATCGGGCTCGCGAGCAACGTTCCCTTCAACGCTATGACGGTGCTCAAAGACGGGCGCATGGCATTGGGTCCGCATGATACGATGAACGATTTGCTGGCAAACACCGAAACCGTCCAAGTCCAAGGCTCGGTGCTAGTGAAAGACTCTGTGCGGGTGGATACGGGTAATATCACGGCAACTCAAGGCGATATCGAAGTGACTCAGGGTGACATTACAGTCACTAACGGAAAGATCTTTCTGAGCCAACCTGCCGGGGATGTTCCGATGTTTGGCCTGTCCCAATAGAATCGTCGTCTATTTTGGTAAAAATTGGATGCGCTTGCCTGAACATTTGTGCCAACAAATGCAAACTGCAGCTTAGTCACAGTCTCAAGATACTAAGTTCTATGAAATTTTCATTTATGATCCGATACCTCTCGTTCTCGTATTTGCATTTGCGCAAACGCACAATAGGGATCTGGGTATCCCAACTGTTTGTCTCGTGGAATCTCCTCGCGTTTCCGACTGATGGAACCTTCGTTGTTGACGAACACCCTACTGAACTAACCCAAGATCTCCGCGCGCTCTGGCGTTTTGACTCTGCGGATAGCGGAATTCTGAGAGACTGGTCCTATCTGGGAGCGAACAACCCTTTGGATTTGCCCCTCTACACCCTCACCGGTCCAGACCAACCCAGTGGCCATGAATGGCTAGAGGGCGATCTCGGTAATGGTGCCTACCGTTTTCCCCAGAGCGGCATCGGCTTTTTTTACTCGGTTCTTGAAAACTCCGGAACCGGCTTTGCTTCCCAAATTTCCGAGCGCTTCAATTTTACCGGCGATTTCACCATCGCCATTCATGTAAAACTCGATGAACAACTCGTCCTTGACAACACGCGATGGCATCGCCTGATCTCGACACGTTCCGCCTTCAGGCTAGATCAAGGGTTTGAATGGGAATACAATCTCAAGAACGACGAGCTGAAATTTAGCGGGGTCAATTCTGAACAACTCTCACTTCAGGGTCTCGGCTTGGCTGACGGTCAGTGGCACTGGCTCGTGCTTACCCTCAAACACTCAATCCCTGGAGATCCGACTTCATCTTTGATGCCCACGATTTATGTCGATGGTACTGCCTATGATACAAGCCATCCAAACCTGAACGTATTTAGCGATCTACCCCATCGAAGAGATGGTGGTCCAAATCCTGAAACGCTTGTTGTCAGTGGCGAGATGAAGGCCTTGGTTCCTTACGATATTGCATCCGGAGAGAAAGCCCGGTTTGCCATCGGAAATCTGGGGCGACTCTGGGGTGAGAGCGAAGCGATCTTTGATGATAAGGTCCGACAATTTCGAGGCGAAATGAAAGAGATGCGCGTATACGGCAAGGCCCTCACGGCTGCACAGGTTGAAGACTTAATGCGCCCTCCCGGACCGTATTGGTGGTATGATTACGGCGTGGTTGATCCCCGCTTGTTTTCCGATGATTATGCACCCACCACATTGGGACAGTTGATGCAATTCTACCAAGGGAGCCAAAAATATATGGACGACTTTATGAACCTTCAAGATCGATCGGGAGGCGTGCGGAGCGATGTTCAAGGAGAAGCCGAAGTCTATGAAATCGACGCAGTCGAAGAACCGATAATCGATGCCGTTGAAGATTTTGAAACACACTTAGAATCCAATCCCGAAACGAACTTCGCGCTCGCTAATATAGGCCAAGGAAAATATCTGGCCTCGCTGCAGTATGACTTTTTCTCTGCCCTAGGATTCACAAATCAGTGGTACCAGGACACCCTGGGTTACCAATTTCTACAACCTCGCGACCCCACCTCAACCTTTCCTTGGTCTGCGACGACTGCCGATGACTCAGACCAAGAGCCCCTCATGCTCGGGCAACTAAAGTCTCTCTTTTATTATCAATTCGATCGCAGTTACTTTCTAGAGGACACTGATGGTGACGATGTTAAAGACTATGTTGAACACTATGACGATCGCAACGCGCTGGCAGGCCTAATTCCGAATGATGCGGATTCCGATGACGACGGCATGTATGATGGCTGGGAGATCAACTGGGGCTTCCCTCCATTGGATAATGTCGATCCCAGCTCAGATTACGCAGCAAGTGCGGATCCTGATGGCGACACGCTCACTAATGTGCAAGAGGCGGCATACAAACAATCTGGCTGGCCCAAGCTCAATCCCTGGGATCGCGATAGCGATGGGCAGGTGGAGCTGGATGGAGCCAATCTTTACGGGGATGGCATCTGGGATAATTATGAGGTCTATAACAACCTCAACCCTTTCACAGACGATGCCAGTGGAGACCGCGATGGCGATGAGCTTTCCAACTTTTTTGAATTCACCTATTTCAACGGTGGGCAAGTGCCCTACACAGCGGGTGAAACAACAGACTCTAGCTACTATCTATTTTCTGACGATCGCGACCTGCATACCAACGGTACACTTTACTTAGATGCTAACGGGGTGCAAACTGGCAACGGAATCCCGGACGGTATTCCCGATGGCGTTGATTCTGACGGCGACGGTATGTGGGACGGCTGGGAATTTGCCTGGAATTTTCCAATACACAATGATGCTGAGCCGGATAGAGTGGGGCTAGATATGGACTTTGACGACGACCCCGACGGAGATGGTCTATCAAACTCCGTAGAAGCACAGTATGCCCAAACGGGCAAGAAACTCAGCCCATGGGACGTGGACAGCGACGGACAAATCGAAGACAATCCGCATAGTGTAGAAAACAACTATGGTGACGGCATGTGGGATAGCTATGAGCATTTTTATGGATTCAATGCAATTAGCGACCAAAACGATCCGGTAAACCTTGACGGCCCAGGCGATGACTTTGATGCAGACGGTATCAATAATCTGGATGAATTTCTTTACCAGAATCCCGACCCCTATTTATTTCTCATAGGCAAACTCGACCCAACCAATCCTGATACGGACGGGGATGGATTACGCGATGGATTTGAGGTGATTTTCAACCTGGATGCTACGAAAGGCGATGATCCAGGGGGAGCCGAGCACAAATTCACTGATGCTGATGGTGATGGATTGACTAATTCTGTAGAAGAGCAGCTTTTTTATGACTTTGCGAATCAAGGCCTCATTGCTGGCATCACCTGGGACCCGAACTCGCCCAACAGCGATTTAGAGAAAGACTCTGATGGGGACGGGGCCTTAGATTACTGGGAACTCCTCACGTATGGCGATTTGGATACTTTCGCAGACATCAACAATCCACCTAATTTAAACAACGATAACGACAACAATCCTACGGTGTATAACTACAAGGATGTTCGTCCGAATGATGAGAGTAAGGGTGAACTAGAACTCTCAAACATATCAATTCAATAGCCATCTCAGTTTTTTCTTACCGAATTTCTACAATTAAATCTCAATGACCCGTGTTTTATTTAGAAACAGGAATTTATCATTCCTGGTACGAGCCACTTTAATGGGCTTTCTGTTACATGTCCCAGCTTTTGGTCAAACTCAGACAAGTCCGCTTTCAGTCCAAATTACTAATTTCAATAACGCAGACAATGGAGTAAGTAATGTCCAAAATGAGTGGGAATATTTTAGTATAGAGGTGTGTATAGACAGTGCGACTGTCTCTGAAGCTAAGGTGAGTTTTTATCATACTGGCGCATTGTCTAATAAACCTGATGGTACGACTGCAGTATCATCAAAAACTCTTGATAGAGAAACCTTGAGTGGAACATCGGGTGGCGTGAACGATGGATTAGTTATTTTCTGGGCTGCCTACCATCCGTTTATCGGCGGTGGGCCTGGTGGCGGGCCTGGTGGTGGGCCGTCCTTATTATCCTTGAATCAATTGTCAACGAACTCGGCAGATTGCAGTATCACTTACGTTGAAGACAGCACGACGGGGACCTGGGTAAATGCTGTTGGATATGTCAGGCCGCCGGAGATCTCAGACCTTCTAACCTACCGAAGGGATGGTAGCAATTATACGAGAATCGATGGGAATCCTAAGAAATTTGAAAATCTTTCTGATATTTTATTTACGGTTTTGCTCGATGACCCCGGATCATTGAAAGATAGTGTAAGACTCCTTTTTGATGGAGAGGAGGTCGATATGTCGCCAGTAGCTGAAGATCTGAGCGACAAAGGTGTCGAGGGGAACTTCTTTTATCAAATTGACGATGTAAAGGGTGGCTCTTACGCCAACTCAGCCAAATTAAACTACACCAGCGTGAATGGTGCTGCGCAGACCCAAACTCTTGTTGGGACCACTATCAACGTAGATCACCCAACACCGTCTGTCAGCAATATTCGATGGTATAGTCGCTCCAATGCTCAAGAGGATTATCAAGACAGTGGTTCGAAACGAGAATTTGGTTTCGGGAAAGACATTGGATTATCTATAGAGGTAAATGATTCAGGAGGCATTGTGACCAATGTCCAAGTGAAGCAAGGCAACTCGACTGTGAATATGAACACAGTTGATCAAGGAGCAAGAAATGACGGTTTTTCGGGGGATAAATACAAAGAATTCATCGGTCTCGGACTCGGGCCAAATAATGCCTCAAAACAGTATATATATGATGTGAAATTGACCTACAGTAACCCCACCACTCCAAATGGATCGATAACCACGAGAGCAGCAACGATAATCATCAGCGATTCCGATCCGGTGCTAAGTGATCTTCGTCTATACGTAGGAGGGAATAGTTTCGATTTCGTAAATGAGTTGCTCATTATCAAAACAGCTATCACAGCGGAGGTAGATCTTTTGAACCAACTCTCTGAGGTTTCTGCGGTGACATTGAAATTTCAAGGAGTGGAGTCTGGAGAAGTTCTTTTAATGCCAATGATTCTCAAGACCACAATCACGGATGGTACGCGTTGGATCTCGCAGAACTCTTTGACCATTTCTGATGCCGATACCTATAACATAACGGCATCGATCACTTATTTCGTTGATACTGCAGATAAGGATTATGCATCGACTTTGAGAGTCTATGACCCTCCTCCAAATATCAAGGACGTGGAGCTCTACAGAGTTCTGGGGAACGGAGAGTACGATTATACGACTGACTCGAGTTTTCCAATTGGACAGCGCCTCGCCGTTTTTGCGACGGTTGAGGACGATGCTGAAAATATCTCTTCGGTTTCTATGACCCTCCACTTTCCGAATAATGTGTCTTCCTCGCCAATAACAATGGGGGCGGCACCCGTAGATCCAGATATCACAGGAAATTATTTCACCGAATTCAATATCTCGCAGAGCCTAACAGGAGATGATTGTGTGGCGGATGTGAATGTGACCCTTCAAGTGGATGCCATTGATACAAATCAAAATGCAGCGAACCCGGTCACCTTGACGACTCCTTCCACCATTTCCGAAGTGTCAGATACGCCTTCCATCGCTTTTGGAACACCTGGATCTGAAATTACTCAATTCTTTGCAGATTATTGTTCAGAAGAGTCTATAACAATCACAGTCACTGATTTGGACGATTGTGATTGGAGTCCACCGGGAGGGGGTGCTCCGGCATTCACCTTCCCGACTACGACGATCACTGGGCCGGGGGGATATAGCCAGTCCCTAAACTTTCAATACAACAACGATTCCGATGGCGATGTCGGAACATTCACTGCGCGATGGCCTGAACCATCAACTTATCGAGAGCTGGGTAGCTATACGCTCACGGTCGGCATTACGGACGGTTTTAGCCTTAGCGGAAGTTCCGTAAGCTTACCAATTACCGTAGATGCGCCATCGCTGTTTTTCACACACGATAATGGTTCACCGGATATCCCGTATTCGCGAAATACCACTTTTCAGTGGCGAGTCTATTCAACAATCCTGTCGTGCAATACCGAAGCTATCAGATTAAAATCCACGCTTAGCGGAATCGAAAAATTTGTGGCGAATGAGTGGGTTGCCGTCGATGGTGTTACCTTTTCCCCATTGGAGGAGATCCTTAATCTAGATGGAGACCCCTTGAATAGGCGTTATACTTATGTGCTAGACTCCAATGAATTGGGAGATACCGGCAGCTACCGCCTAAAAATCGTCTACGATCACTGGGCTGAAATCGACTCCTCGGACCCAGATGACGAGGAGCTAAATCCAATACTGGAAACCTACGTAGATACGATCGAATTCACAGTGTCCAATTCCGAGATTCAGTCGTTTGTTCTCAATACCGCTGGCTCTACTTTCACCGAAAGCGACGAGATTCAGCTAGAATTCTTGATCGAAGATGAAGATCGAAATTTTGCATCTACGTCATTATCTGCGGTGTTCACAGACGTCGAAGGAATTTCAACAGACCTCCTATTTGGAGAGTCACTGCTGGGCGGAACCGGCTCGTTCGATGCAGGGACCAGGATTGAAACGATTATCAAGACAATCGTACCTCGGGACAACGGTACCATCGTCATTAATGCGGAAGTTGACGATGTTACGACCTCACCCAATCCCGCAATACAGCCGCTAATCCTCACGATTGAGAATAGCCCTCCTGTCTTATTATCAGCAGCGGCAGCGCCAGGATATGTTTCCATCCCTGCTACGGCAGGCACAGAATTCATTACCCTAACTATCGATTCTAACGATAATGGTAGGCCCGACTCGGGCGGTAGCATCGCAGATATTGAGATTTTCAATGGCGATGGAGTTACCTTTGGCACCGAGATCGCAGACTTCTCGGGGGGCGTCGGTTCGGGCATCATCGATATCACGATCGATGCCCGAGACCTCTTAGAACCGGGTGAAAGCTTAGATGCTGTTACAGTGCACGAATTTGTGGTGAGAGTGATTGATGATGACGGCTCCGTCTCGAATAATTGGTCCGAGCCGATGAAAATCGTCCACCTGCCTAAACCGATTCTAAACGACCCAAGCAACGGCGGATCCGAGTTCTACCATTTCGGAGAGGAGATTGCATATGATTTCACGATCACTGGGCCATCTATCACTGCTGGATCCTCAACCAGCGAGTTGAAGGTAGAGAGCTATTCCAAGACCTTCAATATTGAGATTACAAATGAGGCATTTCCTGGGATTGTGCAGACATATGAACTTGCCGAGATCGATTCATCTTCACCCGCGAGATTCACCGTAGATACCTTACCTCACGGTATATACACGATTACAGTGTTACCATCTGTGAGATATGGGCTTTCGGATGGTTCCAATCCGACATACGCTGGAGATCCCGTATCATGGTCCTTTGAAGTTGAGCTTCTCGAGTATGCCCTCGACTTTGGAGCGTCCACCGCCGGTGCAGATTTCTCACCCCTCACGGTATCGAATACATCAATACCCGGTGGTTCAGACTTACAATGGCTCGATCCTGCTATATTCTTCGATGTCACCTTGTCTGCGCCGACTGTTGAGGTGTTCAATGGAGATTTCGAAGGCGCTTTAGGGACCGCGGTCGAGGCCTCAGATATCGCATCCGCAGGTTTTAGGATACCGGTTCCCAATGGGGGATACCTGATAGATATTGTGCTGAACATCCCGGACGATGAAGCACTCACAGATCCGAGCCTCCAGATACAAGGCCTCGACGTATCGGCGCCTCCGGAATTTTCGCCATCAGATTCTTTAAGATACTATCGGATATCAGGCTTCGCATTTGTGGAAGATGGTATGCTATCTATTCAGGCCGCTGCGGATGCTCTATCGTTCAGACCAGTAGCCCTTCGTATCGTCCAGAACCCTACATTTGAGGAAACGGCCGATTCGAGTGAGTTTTTCCGGGGTTATTCCAGCAACGCGCAGCAAATCGTTCGCGTCAGCAGCCTCGATGGCGCTATCGGTCGGTCGTTTGCTCCAGCGTATCGTTCAGGTGCTAAAGACTCTCGCAAGTCGCTTTTGCTCAGCGATGCATTGGAGGGATTTGGCCGCTTACCAATATCTGCACCATTGGCCGGCTTCGGTACCGCATTCGGAGGCTCATCCATCTACACAGATCAGTCCTACCAATTTGCAGTCGCCGCAGGTGAATTTATCGAGACCACGCATGCTATCGCGGACCCAGAACTCCTCGTAAGAATATACCAAAAATCGGATACAACGGATTACCTCGATCGCGAGCAGGACGATTTCGGGGTTCAAATTCCGGTAGATATTCCAAATTGGAATCCCGCTGAAGGCACTACCCAGTCTCAGGCATGGCAGGATTTTGCGCAGCGCGGATATAGCCTGCGGACCGAGGCGGCCCTCCCTCAAGGAGTGGGGATGATTGATATTAGAGTGTCCCTGGCCTCCGCTCCAGAAGGGGAAGATTCCATTCCCGATACGCTGATTGTGGAGCATAGTGTTAGTTCCTCAGACTTTATCGTTGAATTCTCTCTCCAAGGGAAATCTGGAAGTGAGTTTATCTCCACCTCCTGGGAAACCGCGGGCGAAGCCGTCTATACACCGCTCTTTGCTGTCAGCTACA
This sequence comes from Verrucomicrobiota bacterium, assembly GCA_039034055.1. Classification (GTDB taxonomy): domain Bacteria; phylum Verrucomicrobiota; class Verrucomicrobiia; order Opitutales; family JABSRG01; genus JBCCBL01. The sequence goes on from JBCCBL010000013.1 coordinate 9,342, forward strand.
CGGACCGTCCGCGTTATCTCACGCGTTTCATTCGCTCTACCTTAGACGGCAAGCCAGCGCCGCCGTTTTATGCGAATAAATCTCCCGAAGAGTTACTGAGAGAGGAAGAATACGGCTCCTGGAAGTTTCCGCAGAGCCTTGCTGATGATCCCCTCTATAGCCTCGTTGGCGTATCTCCTGAACTGCGCACCCATAGAGACCTGGATGAGTTCTTAGATGGCTTAGGCGCCGATCCTCTGAATATCATTTCGTACATCCATAACGAAATTGAAGTTGTGGACGCCATGGGGCTGCCTAGTACAGGTTCCGTCTCTGCTTTGAGCCTCAATCCACGTGGATTCAAACGAAGCGCTTATACCACATGGCTCGAGAAGAAGGGGAGTCCCATGGAAATCAACGCACTCCTTATTTATGCTTTGCGTTACCACAATGTTTCCGCCGCGTATGCATCGGCTCCTCTGGATACGATGCACCTGACCATCGAGCAGGCTTCCAAGCTGCTTGAGATGAATTTGATCGGAGCCGACGATTCATTGCTGTCCGGCTCGGAAAATGATTTAATCCCCTTCAATTACACCTGGGTTACGCTCGAGCAGGAAGGCTCGTGGTATCATGTATTCCCTTGGCTAAAGGATGCGGAGGTAATTAACGGAGAATCTCTGTCCGGATACTTAGGTGCCTATGCCAGCACAGCTGCCTGGGGGGATGCCTATCTGGACGGTTCGCTCACTGTAGCCGGAGCCGACTTCGAGGACGACCAGGTGAATTCCTTATTCCCACAATTTCTAGAAAATCAGATAAGGGACAACGCCCAGTCTGGGCAAGATGGCGATATCTTCACGCGAGGTACCCAAAGTGCGGATACGATAGGTTTCCAAGTCCGCACCCGGAAGCGCGAGTTCACCAGCTTTGAAGATCTCCCTCAACCTGCCTTTTTTTACAATGCGACCTCAGCAGCATACACCCGCACGCTGCCGGCCCAAAACCTGGGTCTCAAAGCCTCGTTTGCCGACACCTTGGAAATGTTCGATCAAGTATCGATTTCTGTATATCCAGAAGGGCAAAGTGCCGAGGACGGTATCTACACAAATGCCATGCTGCTCGTCGATCTGATGAACCGCACTCTCGTCGTCACATTTGCCGAGGACGCCCTCACAGCAGCCTCTCCCATCATGCGCTTGACCCTCCAAGATGTCGAAGACCCCTTGGATTTGTCGCTCACTCGAGATTTTCCCTACGCACGCCAGAGTCTTATCGAAATCTCTGATCCCGCAAGCATCGAGGATCTCCAGAACTCAGTCGAATACGCGACCTATAATGCAATTAGAGATCGCTATCAGGATTCGGTAGAAGTCCCGTCTCAGGCGTCTACGATGCGCCTGCAGATCACCCACTTCCGCTCAAAAGTGCTCTCAGGCGCACAAGAAAGTGCAGGCACCTACTTCTGGGATACCATCGAGGAGAGTGTTTTGGATTCAGATGGCGAACTCCAGGTCGGAGGCACTGCCCGCTCTATTTCGAAGAATTTCTTAGCCGGAGATAGTTTTGCGATCGTCTTAAATGCCGGCTCCTTCACTCAAGACATGGTGAATGTGCACCAAGACGTGATCGCCGAGATGGAGCGCATGAGAGTGCAGGAAGATAGCTTCAATACCCCGCCACCAGACCAACTTTTTGGAAACCTCCTCTACTACATGGGCGCAGAGTATTGGCGCAGAGTAGATACTTTCGACGATTCTAATAAGCAATGGCATGAAACGCAGCGCGTAGACGATTTCGGAGTATTGCTCTCCAGCTTGAAGGCCTCGCGTCATCCTCAGACCGCTCTTTGGGGCGCCATCGATAGCACCGGTGAATTTGTCGATGGCTATGAAGGCGACTTGCTCTTTATTGAGCCAAACTTGGATGTTCTCTATCAAGAGCGTTTGCGTATCCTAGGCAGTGTTACCGATGTCGGTAGTGGCTACTACGATACACAGCAGCGTGGGTATGCGATGCTGCGCTTGCTGGACGAGTCGGCTACCCAGCACCACGTCATCGAAGGTTTTTTCCCACAGACTGAGGCCTTTTCAGCGGCCAAACTAATCCGGAGCGCCAATCAAGATAGTGCCGTCAGCGTCGCTTACATTGATCGTGAGACCGACTTATCCACCATCCCTGAAAATCTCTCTCAAAAGGCGGGGAATGAGATCCGAGAGTTCTTTGTGGGTAGCGAAGCCGAAACGTTCCTCCGCTATGGACTCATAGCTGACGAGCAATCGGTTTCATACAATGGCCTAACGACTTCCGCGATGGGATACCTCCTCGTTTCGGAAACGGGCGATGCCTCGTCTTCCGGCATCAGTTCATCTATTTACAGCGAAGTCGTAGAAGCTCCATTGCCCGCTGAGACTTCCCAAGCCACCGAGTTGGCCACCCCGTTTAGTATCGATGGTGAACTAGCCTTCAACTCCTATTACGATGGAGATTTCGAATTCAACATTGATACGGTTGTCCCGCTACCGCCGGATCAGACTCCACCTCCTGATTCAGAACCAGAATTGGTAAATGCCGATCAGTTTAATATTTACGATTTCAGATTTTCCCAACTTCCTGATTTCTCTACAGTTCAAAGGTGGATTCAAGAGGGAGAAGTCGATATCGACCCCGCTGTCGAGTATGCCTTGCGTAACGGCTACCGTCAAATCTCTGGGTTCAGCGTAGATGACCCCGCGGACCCAAACTACAATGCAGACACCGGGCGCAAGTTAGAGATTGCCTTCGAGTCATGGCAAAATGGGAATTTTAACCAACAGACAAATTCACTATCGTCGATTGGTGCCTCGGGACCAGCTGAAGTATCCATATTTACAGGACAATTACACTTCAACAGCACCGATCTCAAGGTTCCTGGCCCCATGCCGATTACCTTAACGCGAAACTACTACAGTGGGCATAAATTTAGCGGACTTTTGGGCGCTAGCTGGCGTATGATGCGCTACGAGCCCCTCGGGCTGTCTCAGACCTTCAATCAAGCTACCAACCAATTCGATGTCGACGAGGAAGGATTCGAAACATATGTAAACGCGACCCTCCCTAGTGGATCCACAGTCCGATTCAGCGAAATGAGGACCCTAAATGCGGCTGGAGAAATTATATTCGAAAATGACTTTCCAGGTGATTACCAGGCTTATCTAGATGCGATCGTGTCCACGAGGTGGTATGCTGATTGGGACCAGAATAAGACTTATTCGTACCGCTTACTTAGAAACGTGAGTCTCGAGTATATTCATGGCGAACCGTCCCCGACAAATCCACTTGGCGGGAGCTATATCTTGACGAGTTTTGACAAAAGCCGCCGGTTTTACGAACGTCGCGATTTTTCATACACGATTAATGGCTTTGAGGCTGCTTCTAAAGGGCGCCCGGTATTAGTGAGATGGGAGGATATGTCCGGCAATCACCTCACTTTTGAATACGGTGAAGACGAGCTGGATGGTACTGGAAAATTCGAGAATGATTACGGTCTGATAAAGCGTATTACGAGCAATAATGGACTTTCGATGTCCTTCGAATACAACGCCTACGGACGAATTGACCGTGCTTATACATCGGATGGTCGCATAGTTGAATATACCTATGATCGCTACGGTGACCTCGTCGCAGTCCGCCTTCCGGACGGCACCTTAACAGAGTATCGATATAAGCATGACACCTTTACTGGACAAGCCACTGGGAGATCGCGGACCTATTCTACCCACTTAATTAATGAAATAGAGCGTCCAAACGGTCGTTATGCTCAATATAAATATGATATTTACGGTCGTGTTGAAGAGAAGTTGGGACCTATTGGCCCAGATCTATCTCCTAGGAGAATATTCAAGTTGCACTACGCCTACGATGTCGACGATCAAGGCTTTGATACCATCAATTACATCGGCGAGGCTGTGGGCCATACCTACATCACCAATGCCAATGGCTTCAACGTGGGCTTCAAATATCAATACAACCGAATCTTGGCTCACTACAACGACGTTACCCTCGACGGAACGAACCTCCTCGCTACAGATCCGGGAAAACCCCTCTCGGACCGAAAATACAATTTCGCGAACAGTATCGACCCAGACTCCGTCGTCCCGGGTGGGCTGCGCTCATCCTGGATCTATCGTGAATCAGGTACCGCGGCAGACCATTCCGATGATCAGGGCTTGTTGACTGAGTTTGTCTACGACTCCTTTGGAAATGTTATCTCCAAGAGCATCACCGGTAATTTGACGGGCGAATTAAACAAAGTAGGTGTAACCAAAGGGGGAAATATTCTGGGTGCGGGCCAGGAGGCCGATGTTGCCACTTGGCGCTATGCATACGATCTAGCCACCAATTACTTAATATACCAGGAGGGACCTGTAGAATTGGCAAGCTCGGAGGGGGCCAATGCATATTATCCTTTTACCGAATATGTCTACCAGGATGATGTCCCACGGCTGGAAACGTTGATTTCTGGCTTTCGCAGACCAAACAATAATCCTGACTATCTCCCCGGCCTTGATTCCGATGATCCCAACTACCAAGAGCCTTATTTAATCGAGGAGCAACATTTCGATTTATACTCTTATTATGAGGGGACATCGCCCATTATTGCCGACCAAACTAACCCAGAACTAATAGCAGGTAGCCATTATTTCCCCGGCCAAGTTACCTTCATTACCCGAGGTGCTAGCGACCTGAATGGAACCGGGGGTACCCTTGTGGCCATGGGATATGATCAATATGGCTGGTCTTCCGAAGAGACCCTTTATTTCGGATCTGATTCTCAATCATCTGCAGCGGATTTCTCAACATCCTACGAGCGTAATGATCGCGGAATGACGATTCGGTCTCAACTGTTAGCCGGAGATTCTACCGGCAGCGGGGGCGTCCTCTCAGCAGTCTCCCGCACAGACTACGACTTGATGGGCCGCCCGATATGGTCGGAAGTCTATTCAGCGGATGAGACCGAACTACTCAGTGCTTCCTACATCTATTACAACGAAAATGGGGATACCACCTGGACGGATGGGCCGCGTTCAGAGCCCGAGGACTATGCCTTTGCCGACTATGATGCCGCCGGCCGTATGATCGTATCTGTGCAGTGGCGTTCCCAAGCAAGGGAGGATGGTCAAGGTGTGGAGACCATTTCTGAAGTCTACCCACAAGGTCATTCGAATGCTGGTGGCTTGAAACCTTTTGAGGAGATTTTTTCTGTGACCGAGTATGAGTACAATCTACTTGGGCAGACCACGCGCGTTACCGACCCTGAGGGGCACTACTTTGAAAGTAGCTACGATGCCCAAGGACGCTTATTTGCGACCGGATCGTATGATGCAGGGGGAGACCTCCTAGCGTGGATCGCATATACCTATACTCTGGATGGCCGGATTAAGACGGAGAGTGTATTAAAAGACTCCGGTTTCGCAGGGGCGGTGCCGCCTGATCCATTACTCAATCCGGAAGCCTATCTCACTAAAACCTACGTGTATGACTCTATCGGTAGTGTCATCCGCAGCGAGCTGCCCGACAACACCGCCGTCCATTTGACAAAAAGGATTGATGGCCGCGCTGATCAACAGCTCTATTATACCGATATTTCTTATACGGGAGACACGTTCAGCGGCACCAAGGCAAATTATACCGCCTACGCATATGATGATATCGCTCGAACCGTAACCGAAACGGTTGGTACCTTCGACGCGTTCGGAAATATCAGTGTCCTCGAAAATTACTCTACTCAGAGCTTCTTCGACTATCGTGGCAACCTCATCCGCCAGACCAATGCTGTCGGCCATCCTACCATCTTCGAGTATGACCACCGCGACCGTGTCGTTCGCTCCTTCACGGAAGCCGATGGGAATGCTGAGGTTAGTTCCGCTGCCCGCGAGTCTTTTACTTATTATGGTCCGCTTGGTTTTAAGGTAATCAGCGCGACGCTCATCGGTCCGATGCGATACTCGGTATCTACTCTCGTCAATGATGAGCTAGGGCGCCCCGTCGAGGCAATCACAGCGGAAGTCTCAGGCCTTACTTTAAACGCTAGTTCATATGGTAGAACTCACCCCATCTGGACCACGCCTGATCTCGCTCTGTTTTTTGGCGAGCCAAATGTGACCGCCCAAACCTACTACCGTTACGATCCCAATTTCAACTGGGTCGAGACCATTTCTGGAAAGCCAGGCACCGACGAAGAATACGTCCACAGTCGCAGCTTCTCCTCGATATCCGGTCAGCCACTACTATCCTGGCAATTCAATGCATTCACTGCAACAAGCAGTTTCAAAGACCGAGACACCCCGATCAATGATCCCAGCCCAGACCGGTATGATTTTGTGCGGACCGTGTATGATAGACGCGGACAAGCCGTAGGCGCTTACGATATATACCAGAGAGCAACCACCGTAGACTATGATGGCCTCGGACGTCCCATCTCTATGATTTCTCCAGATGGCTCGGAGACTCAAACCGCCTACGATGTCCTCGGCAATATCCATTATACTCAACTTCCTGGGGGTTTGTATCAATTCAATGAATATGACGACTTGGGGCGTATCGAGGCGACCTTCGACTATAAGGGCGACTACACGCCGGGGTCTGCGACACCGACGGCAACTGATTCCGCAGATGATATATTCCGGCGTTACGAAACCACATACCACACATCCGGTTACCAGACGGGTCTCGTGGAAACGAGCACCGATCCTCGCGGCCGTACTTCAACCCCTAGTTATGACCGCTTCCTACGCACCACCAGCAATACGCTGTCTGACGACTCAGGGGATCTCTTGAAGACCACCTACCGCTTCAGCCTATTGCGGCCAGTAGTCGACTCCATCGTCCAAGTCGACTACGAGCGAGGCGGCTCTCAGGGGGCCACCGGAGTGTCCTATGTCTATGATCCTATGGGTCAGATACGTGTCGAGAGGACCTACCTGGGAGATTCGCCCGACGGTCTCATACCTAATCTCAATGAGGAGACCACCGGCACCCTGCATTCAGAGTTCTTCCACGATATCGACGCCATCGGACAGGTCGCGAGCATGCGCCTCACCGGTGGGCGTTTCCCCAGCAGTGAGACAACCTATAGCTACGATGCGAATGGCCGTCTCGCCGGTTACGAATGGCTTCCCGCGGGCAATGCTCAGACCCCTGCAATAGCATCCTCATACACTTATACAGCTTCAGGGTTTTTGCATGAGCGTCTGGACTCATTTAAGAAGGTGACCCACTCGGATCGCGATGTTCGAGGATTGGCCGGCCAAATTAACATCCAGCGACCGGGGGGCCTAAATGATAGCGCATTCATTGCCCGCCATCGCATGAGATGGCGCAAAGATGGGAAGCTTGCCGCTCTGGCCATGGAGCGTGCGACCTCGGCTAACGTGCCCGCTGCGCTCCTGGGTCTCCAAGGAACACCGGTCCTTAGCCAAGATCTGCGCATCTACCAATATGAGCCCAACCGCGGCAAACTCGTCACCGAGTTACACTTCGACAGCATCCAAGGCTTTGATGCTCTAAACGCAAGCGACATCGAAGCCCTCAGCCCCTCCGGACCCGGGCAATCCATTCCCACCTTTGATCCAGCCCTAGCACCCTTTTCTCTCCTCAGCCCCCATCCATCCTCCATATATGACTACACCTTCGATCATAACTCAGGCAAAACCTCCGATGGGCAATCCATCGGTACCTTGACCTCTGCCACCCGCACTCGCGCTGGAGTGTATCAGAACACCTCATACCAAAACGATGCAAACAGTGCCACCAAGGATACCTTCTATCAGCCCACCGCAGCGACGACCCTTGGCGCCGCTACTTCAGATCGTAAAGCGACTGTGTCCGGCACCGCGATGGGTGCCGTCGCGATCGAAGCCCGAGCCATCGATCTCACCGAAAATATCGACGCCTCCCTCGAAGTGCCGCAGACCCCCGGAAGTCGTCCCGATGAAGACCCCCAAGTCGATGCGCCCAACGATAACGTGAAACCCAGGGTCGACGATGAAAGCGTCGCCATCGATCCTCTCGACGATGTGGGTGCCTGGTCTTTCAAGGTAGACCTCCCCCGTTTCCTGAAAACCTATGTGCTGCAGCTCAGAAGCCGCCTTCCATCCGGTTATCAAGAACTTTTCGACGTCACCATAGACATGGCCTACCCAGGCAGGCTGATGCAGCAGTTCGACGAAGATGGCAACCTCTTGGCTCAATTTGACGGCTTTACAGACAGTCTGCCTGGGGATGCTCAGCTTGGTAACCCGGTCGGCGTCGGCAAACTCACACTCTATGATTGGGACGCCCTGGGACGCCTGCGCTCCGTTAGCCAACGCACGGTGCCCTGGGAAAGCTTCACCTGGAACAGCCTGCCTGGTGATTTTACGAGCATTGCAAATGTCGGTGCAGGCTACGACTGGTCGGCCGTCTACTGCCCCATGGGACGCCGTCTCAAGACTTTTTATGAGCCGGTCGATGCCACCGGCCAGAAAATCAGCGAAGGGTTCGTCTACAGCGAATCTCTCTACGATCCAGCGGTCACCTTCCTCGAGATAGCCGTCCGCGTCACCGGAGATGGGGGCAACAACGAAAAAATCTTCTGGAAAAACTACGGCCCTGATAAATCTGGCGCCTACGGCAGCCTGCAGGGCATTGGTGGCCTCGAATCGGTCTATGAGGTCGATCCAAGCACCGGCGCAGTCATCGCTGATACCGGCCGAGGTGTCCTCCTCGACTATTTTGGCAATTTTGACGGCGCAATCGATACGGTCGGTGCGGTCGCCTGGACTGAAAACACCTACAGCGGCTACGGCCCCGACGACGACAGCGAACTCCAACCGCTGGCAACCGGAACCGATTACCACCTCGCCCAATCCCTCAGTTGGCAAGCCAAGTACGTCGACCCCACCGGCCTCTACTACAACGGCTTCCGCTACTACGACCCTACACAAAAAAGATTTATCTCCGCTGACCCATTGGGCCGAGGTGCCACGCCAGATCTGTATGGGTATACCAGTGGCGATCCCGTGAATTATGTGGACCCGATGGGACTAGATGCTGGGCCTATAGGTTACCCTGGGCCAGGGGGTGGTTTTCCGACGACGCCAATGGGTCCCGACGCATTAAGCAACCCTTTGGGAGACAATATGCCATATCTTGGCTACATTGAAGGTGGCTTGCGTCCGAATGATAGTTATGGTCCATCTTCTGGAGCAGGCCATGGAACGCATCCGAATTTAGCTAATCAAAATGAAGTCTCTTATATAGCGCAAGCCGCGGCAAATGCTGTGCTTGATGATGGCTGGGATATTGTGCGAGGTCCAGATGGAGAAGATAGGTGGGTAAATGTAAATGGTGGATCTGCGTCTATTATTGTCGGTATAGCCTATAGCTATCTATCAGTGGACTACGATGCAGTTGTTGATGATGCGATAGCTTTCCAAGAAGAGATGGCCGTGCGCGCAGCTGAACGTGAATCTGAAGCGGCCCTGCGAGCTTTTGAAGAAGCTATTCGCGATGAACTTGCTGCGGGCGGAATGTTGATTGTAGAAAATCCTGATGGATCAGTCACCATTTATTATGATGGTGACGCCTTTACATCTGGTGCATTGATTGCTTCAACAGACTTGAACGGCTTGGGCGCTGGTGTTTTGCCAGGTAAAGGGAACCAAGGGGAGGAGTTAGAACTTCCAGAAGGAGTTAGTGAAGACGACCTTAGGTTAGTGGCCGTACCCCATGGTGCAGATTTTGAGAAATACATACAGAGTATCGAAGGCGCTTCTGAGACACTTGAGGATTATTATGATTTTGTTTCAGGGCCAAAAGGCTGGAAGAAAATTGTAAGCCGCAAACTTGGAAAGAAAACGAGCACTGCGATAGGAAATCTTCAAGGTGCAGTGGAAGATGCCTTTTCCAATAGTATCGCAATTTCAGCTACTGGGGTATTCAAGAATGCCGGTCATGATTTGTGGTCAGTGGTATTCTTTAGCGTGGACGGAACTGAAATGGTAAGTTTCAAACAAGTGGGAACGCCAAGAGCCTACAAACAATACACAGGTGGATTCTCTCCAAGATTTTTGAGAGATACACCCGATGTCACTAGGCATATTGCAATCGAGTATGGTAAGACGTTGCAGACTCAATTTAATAAGATTAGTAACTATGAATAATAAAATTGTCGCACTATTCTTTTTGTTATTTTCCCAGATATACGCAAGCAGTACTAGGGAGATGTATGAAGAATATAACCGAAAGCTTGATGAGTATGATAACAGTACTTTCGCAGATTCTAAGATTATAAGTAGTCGTTTATTGGAAATCTTTGAGACACTGCAGAGTGTTGATCCAGGTTTAAGCGAGACTGCAGCAAACGGAGTCTTATTCGACTTATTGTTCCGAAAGTATATAGAAGCTATTTACGAAGGCCGTAACAAGGATGGCGACCGGATTTTCGAAAGGATGGAGGTCGCATTTTCAAAAGGATTCAAAATTAATATAGATAACAAATCACGACCCGTTAAAGAATTGATTTTATCAAGATTCTTTTTTCAGCAGAACGTACGGTTACCTGAGTGGTTTTATGGAGAGAGTCACGCTATAAATCCATAACCGTTATATTTGTCATGGTAAATTAACTATGTAAACTGACGCAACATAGGTAAGAAAGCAAAAAAGAGGGCGGTCCAAGATTCCATGATTGTGTTTTGTTATGTAGAATCACTACGTAGTCTCCGGGCACCTCTCATGCCATCAGCTTCCGCGTGCTCTCCGCGCTTTGCTTGTGCGAGTTCGGGCTCTTCAGTCATGGGGCTTCAAAAGGGGTCGGGGCTTTAAAAGGGGGGCTTCAAAAGGGGTCAGCAACGGTCTTTCAATCAAGAGTAAAATTCGGGTTTTTTAGGAGGCGATTTATCAGAATGATGAGTTTGCGCATTACTGCGGTAAGGGCTAATTTAGGAGCCTTTCCTTTTTGAATGAGTTTTTGGTAAAAGGCTTTGAGGATTGGATTGTGGCGAGAGGCTACCAGA
>JBCCBL010000014.1:0-20049 GCA_039034055.1 Verrucomicrobiota bacterium
TCCTCTTCCGGCTCGGGTCGCCCCGACCACAGTGGTGATCGCCTTGATCAATTGCTTCCCAGAATCTGGGTCTGTGTATTTTTCTTGCAATTCGGCAGCAGCCTCTTGGAAACGCAAGACGTGCCCCTCGGTGATTTCAGAGGCCGTACCGAGCGGCATTGTGATTGAAATGCTTGGATATTCGGTCTCGACCCGTGGGAAGAAGACGAAGCGCAGATACTTACCTCCGGTAAACATTCCAAACATTAGCAGGGCCGCGAAAATAAATATCGACACCGTAATGTAGCGATTTTTCAAACACACTCGTAAAAAGGGTTGATAGTATTTCTTTACGATCAATTGAAGACCATCTGCAATCCAACGCTGAGCGCGCAAGAAGGCATTCATCTTAGTGCGATCTTGGCCCACCTTCACGTGAGACAAGTGTGCCGGGAGGATAAGCTTGGACTCCACCAGTGAGAACGCGAGCACCGGTATGATGATCAAAGGGATTTGCTGCCAAATTGGACCGCGCCCAGCAGACATTAGAAAGAGCGGCAAAAACGCCACCATAGTGGTCAAAACACCAAAAGTGACCGGAGCTGCGACATCCTTTGTTCCCTGAATGGCGGCCTCCTGCGGTGGCATACCCTGTTGCAGGCGAGTAAAAATACTTTCGCCGGTAACAATCGCATCATCGACAACGATTCCCAATACTAGGATGAATCCGAAGAGGCTGATGATATTGACGGTAACATCTAGCCAGGGCATGACCGCAATCGCCCCGAGAAAACTTATCGGAATACCGAAACAAACCCAAATCGCGAGGGATGGCCTCAGAAATAAGGTGAGGATCGTAAAGACTAATAAACCGCCACTCACCGCACTACTCAACAGCGTGCTTAGGCGAGCATCTACCACCCGCGATTGATCGCGCCAGTAATCAATGGAAACCCCGGAGGGCAGCGACGCTTTACGCTCCTCAATGTAGTCTTTCACCTTGCCAGCTATGGTAAGGATATTTTGCTTACCGACACTGGATACCGCGACAAACACGGCCGGCTTGCCGTCGTAAGTTGTGTAGCTGGGTTCTTCCGAGAAAGCGTCGTTTACGACTGCCACGTCTTTTATCCTGAGCACCGAGCCCTGAGAGTCTGATTTAATGACAATATTCTCAAAGTCTTCGCCGGTGTAAGCCTGGCCTTTGGTTCTCAATAGAATTTCTGATACATCGGTCTTGATGGAGCCAGCGGCTAAATCGAGAGACGATCGCTGGATGGCATTCGATATATCAGCAAAGGTAAGGTTATATTCCTCCAAAATCTCTTGCCGGACTTCGATTCCGATCTCGTAGGGCCGAATCCCGGTCAACTCAACCTGAGTGACTCCTTCAATCGCGAGCACTTCCTCTCGAACCAACTCGCCAAGCTCCCGCAGCGACTTTTCTGGAATGTCTCCCGATAAGGTGATCGTAATGGCCGCGAAAGTACGTTGAGCGAGAGAAATGCGGGGGTTTTCTGTCTCAACCGGAAAGGTGTTAATCGCCCCAACTCGGTTTTTGACATCCTCAAGAATGGTTCTCGGGTCGTAACCATCATCCACTTCTATCCGGACGGTCCCCGACCCCTCATTGGCACTTGAGGTGATTTTCCGAATACCTTCGAGATCTTGAACTTCCTCCTCAACGCGGACGACGACGGCCTCCTCAACTTCAACCGGGGTTGAACCGCGATAGGGAACGGTGACCGAAATGACATCAGGATCAGAGCTTGGGAAAAATTCGACCGGTAGCGAATCTTTCATGACCGGATACAGTCCTGCCGCGATGATCGCAATCGCCAGGAGATTGGCGGCTACGGTATTTTTTGTAAACCATGCTATCATTGCTATTCCCTCAGTTTAATGGGTATCGACCTGCTACTTTGCGGCAGACTGTTTGCCGGCTCCTGGCGGAACTTGTCCACCGCCGGGTGAACGCTCGCCCGGCTTGCCTCCACTCGGTCGCTCCCCGCCCGGCCCTCTCGCCATGCCGGGTCCAGAGCCGCGCCCCCCCGGTCCCATACGTTTTGGGGCAGCGGGAGCCTCACCTTCGATAGTGTAGTTAACAGTCGCCCCGTTTGCGGTAAACGGGAGCGGTGTCAGGCTGAAGGCTTCGCCCGTTTCAATTCCGTCATTCATTACGGTCATGTTCTCGTCAGTCCACAGGGGCACAAATTCTCGACGCTCGATGACTCCACCTTCACCGACAAAGACTACTGTATCACCTTCAAGCACCGCCTTATTGGGAATCGCGTAAACATCATCTAGGACGGTACCGTCGATCAGGGCTTCAACAAAGAGGCCGACCTTCAGGGGCGGCTTACCAGTCTTGTCAGAAGCGTAGGGATCGTCCACTTGAACCACCACAAAGAGCTGGCGCGATTGGCTATCGATCACGCCCTCAGCACGCACTACCTGACCCTGCCAGGAATAGCGTTGTCCCCCATAATCGGCGAACAAGTTTACACCCGGGCCTTCGATTCCGCCCGTCGTATTATCGCTGTAAGTCTCTGGGAGATCTAGGAACGCGAGGTCCTGGTTTCGAATTGGCAGGCGTATCTCAATGTAGTCGGTCGCAAAAATTTCCGCAATAACCGTCCCGGGTGACACGTATTGTCCGACATCGACATTTTTCGCGCGGATACGCCCATCGTAGGGGGCCCGGATCTGAGTGCGCTCTAAATTGCGGATCGCTGCCTCAAGTTGCGCCTCGGCCGATTTCATATCGGCTTCTGCCTTGGCAAGCTGGGGGGTGCGGCCCACTAGGGGTGGTGCTTCCGTTCCCGGATTGAGCCGTTCCCAGTCGATCCGGGCCTGCTCGACTTGAGCTTTTTCCTGTTCGTAAAGTAGCTGAGTTTGCGCCAACGATGCTTCCGATGAAAAGCGCGCTGCGACATAATCACGGTCGTCTATTTGAATGAGAATGTCACCTTTGTTGAAGAAACGTCCTTCGAAAAAAGACGGCGAGACTTCCACAATAGTCCCAGAGACTTCCGGAATCAGGCGGCTTGATGTGCGTGGCTGAACCAAACCGCGCGAAACGATCCTAGGCTGGTAATTGGTAGGTTCCGCACGCATAGCTTCGACCTGAGTGTTCGCAGCAGGAGGCGGTGCAAATCCGGCAGACTTTTTATCGCTAGAAAGCTGTTTATTAACCTGTAGTCCGATGAAAATGATGACTATGGGCAGGAAGATCTTGAGGAGCTTTATCATAATAAGACGGCGTTGTGAGAGTGACGCGCAGGAAGGGAGGTTCCATGCGTTTTAAAGAATGTCGAATATGGTCGCTCATTTCTTCGGATTAATAGCCCATAACGGCACCACTACTGCGACGGGGATCACTAGAGCCATATAAAACGCCGTCGGATCGAAGGATTGTCTGGGTGGCCCCGATAGTCGTGCGGGTTTCCACTTTGTGTCCCATCTCACCAAGTATCCGGGCAGAGTCTCCAGGAAATCCGCGCTCAACCCATAACATATCGGGATACCACTGGTGATGGAAGCGCACGGCCGAATCAGCCTCGGCAGGATTCATCTGGTGATCAATGACGTTCATGATAACCTGCATCGTAGCGGTGATGATACGGCTCCCTCCTGGGCTTCCGGTAGCGAGAAAGACTTCGCTGTCTTTGAGGACGATGCTTGGAGACATCGAGCTGAGCATGCGCTTTCCAGGTTCTACCGCATTGAATTCGCCGCCAATGAGGCCGTAAGCATTCGGAACGCCGGGCTTGGCAGAGAAATCATCCATCTCATTATTCATGAGAATACCGGTACCAGGAATCATGATACCAGAACCATAACTGAAGTTGAGCGTATAGGTGCAGGAGATGGCATTACCCTCTTTATCAATCACTGAAAAATGGGTCGTCTCGTCGCTCTCGTAACCTTGAGGAGCGCCTGGACCGATCTCAGTGCTGCGCGTCGCTTTGAGAGGATTTATCTTTGACCGAAGATCGTCCGCATAGGCGACTGAGGTGAGTCCCTCAATCGGCACGTCCACAAAATCAGAGTCGCCAAGGTGCTTCGACCGATCCGCATAGGCCAACCGCATCGTCTCTACGATATGATGGACCGTTTTGGCGGTATTGTGGCCCCATTCACCCAGAGGGAAGGGTTCGAGGATGTTGAGCATTTGCACGATATGAACCCCTCCCGAGCTTGGTGGAGGCATCGATGCGATGGTATATCCGCGGTAGTCGCCAGTGATCGGTTTGCGGATCGCAGGTTGGTAGCTTGCCAAATCGTCGAGGGTGATCATGCCCCCATTTTTATCCATATTCTTGGCAATTTTCTCCGCGATGTCGCCCGTGTAAAAGGCGTCGGGATCCTTCGCGATCTGCTTAAGGGACTTTGCAAGATCGGGCTGTTTCAGGGTATCGCCGGCCTTGAAAAGCTTCCCGTTCCGCCGGGTAAATGTTTGATAAGCTTCTTTGTTAAAACGTTTGCGCTCAACGGTGGTCTTCAAAGATGAAGCCAAATCTGTGTAGACCGGGAAGCCATCTTCGGCGAGTTTTATGGCCGGCTCGACGAGTTCATCCCAATCCTTCGATCCCCATTTTTCAGCAGCCAGTGCGAGCCCTCGCACCGTGCCGGGCACTCCCGAAGCCAGGTAACTGAAGCGCGATTTCTTTGGATCCGCATTGCCCTCCTCGTCTAAGAACATATCGCGAAAGGCGGCCTTCGGAGCCTTTTCGCGGAAATCCAAGGCGACCGTTTCGCCACTCTTCGCATCGTGGATAATCATAAACCCACCACCGCCGATATTTCCTGCTCGAGGCAGCGTCACGGCCAAAGCCATACCAACCGCGACTCCCGCATCCACGGCATTCCCACCGTCCTTCAAGACATCCAAACCGACCTGTGTCGCCAGGGCCTCAGCCGTCGAAACCATGCCGTTTTCCGCAACGACTGGCTTAAAAATTGTCCCGCCCGCAATGATTGCTCCCGTATCAATTTGGCCATAAAGCACAGCCGTTTGCAAAAGGACTAAACAGCCGATTAGGCTGGCACGGAGGTATCTTGGATTGGGCATCATGCCTAGGTCGGGAGCATTTGACGTTCCGTTTGCTACACATACACCTTTCCGTTGTTACTTGAGTTCTGCGGTCGGGTTTGTAGTCCCAGGTAGGATTATGAAGATCGGGCTAAAGTTATTTTGGCTATGCGGGCTGGTTGCTTCGATGTCTCGAGACATCATTTCGGCTTCCGGCGATTCTTCATTCGTGGAACGGTTTGACGGAAGACTCCTCCTAGCCACCTAGGAGCATTGGTTTCGGGTTTTTACCGGCGCGACCGAGTCGAACCGTCCCGGGTTCTTCTATCCGGAGCCCAACGTAAACTGTTGCGTGTTTGGATCCTCCCCAGTATCATTTTGCTCACGTTAAACGCAACCGCTTCCATGGATCCATCAAAGCCCTAAAAGCATGGTGTTTCCTCGCATCGTCGATAACGTTATTCTCAATTCTAGTGCTCTGTAGATTTGCCGACTATAAATGGATACTCGGGAATGTTACCCACTGGATGGGATTTGCAGAACAAAGCCCTATTTCATCATTGGCGCAAAGACTGAGAATATTGGAAAGACTCAAAGGAAATTGAAGGAAACATCGCGATCATAAATCTGGATACAGGCGAATGGCAACCCTTGCCATTTAGGTGATGGAAAGCAGAATGCATTTTAACAAACGACCTTGATTTCGGAGGAGGTCACCCCTAGCCAGCAGATTAGCGTAGTGTCACGATGAGATGACAAATAGAAGTCATCGTCCCACATCCATGATCGAACCGATTGAGTAACCGCTTATGCGTTGAAATAACCTTATCGCTTCAGCTTCTGTCATGGAGGCTACATAGTCAATGGCAAGGCGGGCGCGTTCCTTTTTATCCTCTTCCATTTGAAGGAAATCTCTAAACATTGCGGGAAAATATTTCCAACCTCCTTCGGAATCGGAACTCGCTTGATCATAAAAAAATTCTGAAAGGCACTGAATGATCTTACCTTGTCCCTTTTGTTGGGTTGCGAGTGCAACATCGTCTATTACAAATTCCCAAGTAAACTCTTTGAGGACTTCAACCTCTTCTACCAGTTTTTGATCCCACCCAATTGGAGTTAATTCCACAAAATATTCTTTACAGAGATATACTCCGTTTATGTATCTATTCACTAAAATCGACGATAAAAATACGAGGCTTTGCTCCTGCTTAACCGTACCTCTATAGGGCTCAGTGTATAACAACTCCATAATTTCGATGAGCCTTAGGAATGCATTTTCGTACCGACTAAATTCATTGATCATTTGCTCCTTCCCGGAATTCATCCACCGCTGACGAATTCCATTTAAAAAATCGTTCTGAGCTTCCTTAGACTCGATCACACGATGCAACGGTATTTTCCCTGCCCTTACGAAGTCCTCAAGATCATGCACTGAATATGCGATGTCGTCGGACCAATCCATTATCGCTGCCTCCAGAGACTGACGCGGGAAGGGAAAGTTTTCGCGCGCAAAGTCAAAATCGGCTTTCTCAGTAGAATAAGCGCCCCATTTGTTTGACTTGCAGCCAGGCGTATTTCGGTGCCAGGGATATTTCAAATGTGCGTTCAAAGTCGCTCGCGTTAAATCCAATCCTCTTACTCTAATTTCACGTAGGCCTAATTTCGTAATAACCCGAAAACTCTGAGCGTTGCCCTCGAACCCGTCCTCTTGTAACTCGCATTTATCCTTACAAAATTTATTTAGAGAAACTTCCGCCATGTGGCCAAAAGGAGGATGCCCTAAATCATGCCCCAAACATGCGGCTTCAACAACTTCAGGATCCAAGCCACCCCAACGATTCAACAATGCCTTCCTAGACTCGTTAAGCAAAAACTCCGCTAATCTTCTTCCAATCTGCGCAACTTTCAATGAGTGCGTGAGACGGTTATGAAACACATGTCCTTCAGAAGATGATACGACCTGTGTGATGCCCTCAAGACGTCTCAACACAGATGCATGTATCAAACGATCTCTGTCGCGCATAAACTCGCTACGCAATCGCTTAGGGTTTTGGAGTCCTTGCGTGTCCCAGCGCCTGTCAACTCTTTCTCTTATTCTTTTCGCTAACACCTAAATTTCAAAATTCTAAGGTATGTCCTTGGGAATCTGAATACGCATGTCTTTGTTCAAATTAATTTCTTGACGAGAAATTAGTCTCAAAAGCTCGAGCTTTAAATCACGCGTAGCCTTGTTATGGTATCTTTGGCCAAGAGCTACGATTGCATCATTGATAGAGATGGAATCTCGATTGTCATTTTCAAAAACCTCTGAGACTGACTGTTGAGTGAGCAGTGGCTCATTGCTTAGTGACGGCATAACTTTACAAAAGCATAGTGAAGACCAAATGCAAGCCAGACTCTAAATGGGCTAAAAATTCTCATCATATTATCATTTCTTCAAAATCAAACCTCGGCTTGTGGAATGGCTGCTTTTTGCTACTTTCGAGCAATGTCCTTAACCCGATTCTCGGTCTCTCCGCTCCATACGCTCACTCAAACACTCTCAGGATGCGCCTCTGGCCGCATCGCCCCACAAAGGGTTATTACCGGTGGACGGATACTCTCGGTGTATTCCGAACGTATTTTAGAAGATAGGGAAATCTGGATTCACTCCGGGAGGATCGCGGCGGTGAAACCGGCCGGCGCCTACCATTCAGCTTTTCCAGAGCTTGCCACTAGCGCCATTTATGATGCCCAGGGAGGCATCCTGGCACCCGGATTAGTCGATCCCCACATTCACATCGAGTCCAGCATGATGAGCGCATGCGCCTACGCCGAGGCCGCCCTACTCAACGGCACCACCACCATATTTTGCGATAGCCATGAAATCGGAAATGTCTGTGATCAAGCCGGCGTCGAATGGATGCTCGAAGATGCACGCCTCGCTCCGCTCAATATTTTTTTAACAGTCCCCAGCACCGTTCCTGCGACGAATTCCGAACTCGAGACGGCGGGCGGGGACCTCACGCCGGAAAAAATTGGAGCCGTTTTCGATGCATGGCCCGAAGCTAAGGCATTGGGGGAAAAGATGGATTTCGTCCCAGTCTGTTTAGGAGACGACCGGAGCCACGGCATCATCGCGGAATCCCTGAAACGTGGTCGCCCCATTTCCGGGCATATTTACGGTCGCGAGTTTGTCGCAGCCTACGCCGCTTCCGGTATTACCGATACCCACGAAGCTATCGATCGCGATATCGCAGACGATTTGCTCGACGCGGGTATCTGGGTCTTCCTGCGCGGGGGCAACCCAGCGACGCCCTGGCACTCCCTTCCCGAAGCGATCAAAACCGTCACCGAACTTGGAGCCTCTACAAAACGCATTTGCGTCTGCACCGATGATCGTGATGCCGATGATCTTTTCCTCTTCGGTCAAGACTGGGTCACGCGCCAAGTCGTCGTTGCGGGCCTGCAAAAAGAAATTGCCTGGTCCATGGGTTCGCTTCACCCAGCAACCCGCTTCGGCATGGATCATGAGATAGGGGCGCTTGGCCACTCACGCCGCGCCGACATCGTGCTTCTTGACGACGATCTCAATCCATCCAGCACCTGGTACGGCGGAGAACTCGTGGTTGACGACAAAACGATCACACCGGCTCTCGATCAGCAGCTCTCCAACGAGCGCTACCAGTATCCTAAAGAGGCCTACGCGACCGTAAAACTCCCTCAAGAACGAAACCTAATACCAAAGCTGCCACAATCCCCAGGGACCCTCAATATCATCCGCACAGAGCTACCGGGGATCGTCACCCTTCATCGCAAATTCACCCTGACTCAGACTCCCGCGAGTTGGAGCAGCCTCCTCCAAGAAACGGATTGTTGCTTTGTCACCGTTGTGGAGAGGCATGGCAAATCGGGCGATATCGCTCATGGACTCCTGCAAAATTTCAAGCTCAAGTCGGGAGCCGTCGCGAGTTCAGTCGGACACGATGCGCACAACATCATCATCGCTGGGATGAACGAATCAGACATGCTGCTTGCCCTAAAAATAATCGAGGAAAGCAAGGGTGGCGTCGTCGTCGTAGATCAAGGTGAGGTGAAAGCAAGTGTTTCCCTTCCCATTGCGGGCCTGCTTTCCGAAAAACGTGCTCCCGAAGTGGCCGCCGAAACGACGGCGCTCAAAGAGGCCTGGGTCGCTGCTGGATGCACCCTGCCCTACATGGGCTTCAACTTGATTCCCTTGTCGGTCATCCCCGAAATCCGTATCACAGACAAAGGCCTCGTTTTAGTTCCACAAATGGAATTGGTATCGCTTTTCGAATCTTAAGCATCGCTTTGATTCATTTTTATGTTTACATTGATTCAATTCGATGCACATAAATAGAGAATGAGAATATCAGTAGATGTTGATGAGGATACTTTAGCCGAGGTGATGGAGATCACTGGCGAAAGCGGAAAAGGCCCAGCGCTGTCCAAAGCGATTGTCGAATTCGTCAAGCGCCGCAAAGCTGCTGAGTTCGGGCGCTTAATTCGCGAAGGAGCCTTCGACTACGGGTCAGGAGAACCTGACGAGTCTGAAGATGCCACGAATCCAATCCCACCTCTGGATTAATCTAAATTCATGGTCATCGTTGATTCGTCTGTCTGGATTACTGCGCTCAGGCGCACTGGGGATATCGCGGTCAAAGTCGCGGTAGAGTCGCTACTCGAGGAGTATGAGGCCCAGCTTTGCTCCCCAGTTCGCCTCGAAGTGCTCGGAGGGGCGCGCGTCGAGGAGCGTCGCCGTTTGGGTGAATATTTTTCGATCATTCCATATCGAAAGTGCCTTCCGGATGATTGGGAGCGCGCAATTTCTCTTTCTTGGAAACTTCGTGGTCATGGACTGACAGTCCCTTGGATGGATTCACTCATCGCAGCTATCGCGATCAAAGATGCCGTCCGTGTCTATGCTATCGATAAGCACTTTCGGGCCATGGCAGAGATCGAATCCGGACTCAGACTCTACCAACCGGGCTATAGTGGGCGTTTTGATCCTGAGGACAACTGATCACTAACCGATTGGAACATTTCCAAAAAGTGCAATTTAGGTCACGCAGCGCGGTCGGGGAAACTGCCCGTTCGACTCCTTGCGGCGGGGTTGAATTAATTTAGCAACCAAGGCGGTCCAACCCGTCTGGTGCGACGCACCGACACCCCGCCCATTGTCTCCATGGAAATATTCGTAGAATAGGATATTATCGCGGAAATGGGGGTCGTCTTGCATTTTTGGATACTGCTTGAACACAGCACGTTTCCCTGCTTCGTCCTTCGTAAAAATATTCACCAGACGTCTGCTGATCTCTTCGGAAGCTTCGAGGATGGTCAGATAATTGCCCGAACCTACCGGACACTCCACCTTGAACTCGTCTCCATAATAATGGTGAAATTTCTGCATCGACTCGATCAAGAGATAATTCACCGGAAACCAAATCGGCCCTCGCCAATTCGAGTTCCCCCCAAACATGCCATTCTCAGATTCCGCCGGGACATACGCCACCGTATGCGGATCACCATCGGTGTAAAAGGTATATGGTTCCTCCTTATGCACCTTGGAAAGCGCGCGGATTCCGTAATCCGACAAAAACTCCGTCTCATCGAGCATGCGACGAAAAAGCGCCTTCATCCGACTGCCTCGCAGCAATGAAAGCAATCGACGCTCACCCCGGCCCTCCATCTCCCAATGTGAGATGAGGTCCGCGAGATCCGGACGTTTCTCCAAGTAAGACTCCAGACACTGCTTGAATTCAGGCACGTCCTCAAGCAGTTCGGGATCGATCGTCTCAACCGCAAACAGCGGGATAAGGCCGACCATGCTCCGCACCTTCATCGGAATCTTCTTACCGTCATCTAAATGTAAGACATCGTAGAAAAATCGGTCTTGCTCATCCCAAAGATGAATATCGCCAGGTAGGTTGAAAACGGCCCCAGCGATATGGAGAAAATGCTTAAAAAATTTTGTCGCTATATCCTGATACACCGGTTTCTCCCGCGCGAGTTCCAAGCCCATCCGCATCATATTCAGGCAATACATTGCCATCCAAGAAGTACCGTCGACTTGATTAATCTTACCACCTGTTGGCAGCTCATCAGCACTGCGATCAAAGACCCCAATATTATCCAATCCCAAAAAACCACCCTGAAACACATTGCGTCCATCTGCATCCTTGCGATTCACCCACCAGGTAAAATTCACCATCAATTTATGATACACACTTTCCAGAAATTTTAGATCGCCTGAATCCCCACGCTGCTTCCGGTCAATCTGGAAGACACGCCACGCACCCCAGGCATGAACAGGAGGATTCACATCCCCAAAATCCCATTCATAGGCAGGGATCTGGCCGTTCGGATGCATATAGCGGTCTTCAACCATCAACAAAATTTGCCGCTTCGCAAACTCGCTATCAATCAATGCAATGGGCAGGCAATGGAAAGCCAAATCCCAAGCCGCAAACCAGGGATACTCCCACTTGTCGGGCATCGAAATAATGTCTGCATTATAAAGATGAGTCCACTCGTTGTTGCGGAGTTTCTTTCGCGATTGCGGGGGCTTCACCTGCCCCTTATCTCCCTTGAGCCAGCGATAAATATCGAAATAGTAGAACTGCTTTGTCCAAACCAGGCCAGCAAACGCTTGCCGCTGGACCAGGCGCTCATCTTCATCGGTCACTTCTGCCTCAATGGCACCATAAAAAGAATCAGCTTCACTGATCGATTTTTTGAATACCGAATCAAAGGTCTTAAAAGGTTGTTTTAATTTCTTACGCGAGAGCCGAATACGTGCGTCCGCAGTCCCTCCAGAAGCTGCGATCAATCTAAAAGTAATGCCCAGCTTGGTGCCCACTAAATCAGTATTTACAGCACTCTGGTTCCCATTGACGATGTATTCATTGAGACCATCTTTGAAGTGAGATGCCTCGGTATCAGCACCGAAAAGCTTTTCGACATTGGTGTCATTCTCTGTAAATAACCACTCTCCGGGTTTATCAGCATAGAGGTAATAGGTCCCCAGCTTGGGATGATTCAGCTCTGCGTAGTCACCTTTCAGACTGATCTCTGGCTTTTCATCCAATATACCAAAAGTCCAAGTATTACGGAACCAAACCTGTGGACAGAGTAAGACCTCCGCTTCTTCAGGTCCTCGATTGATCGCGCTCACCCGCATCAATATATCCTCAGGATTTCCCTTCGCATATTCGATGTAGACATCAAAATAGCGGTCATCATCAAAAATCCCTGTATCGATCAGCTCATATTCTGGAGCGTCATACCCGAGGCTCTTATTCTCCTGGACCAGCGCTTCGTAGGGAAACGCTTGTTGCGGATATTTGTAGAGCATTTTCAGATACGAATGCGTCGGCGTTGCATCGAGATAGTAATAAAGCTCTTTTACATCCTCGGCATGATTGCCCTCGGGCCCCGACAAACCAAACAGTCGCTCTTTTAGAATCGGGTCCTGAAAATTCCACAGGGCCAATGACATGCACAGATACTGATCCACATCGCTGATACCTGCGATCCCATCCTCGCCCCAGCGGTAAGCCCGACTTCGCGCATGATCATGAGGCAGGTAGGTCCAGGCGTCCCCTCGCGGGCTATAATCTTCTCGCACCGTTCCCCATTGGCGCTCAGCCAAGTAGGGCCCCCACTGGTACCAGAGATCGGGATCTCTCTTGAGATTTTCGGCGATAACAGATTCCTGCGACTCACTACTCATACGTTAGTCAGAAGAAATACCACAAATCCGAAAATTCCAAAACCAAAGCTGCTTTTACGATAAATTGTCCATTGTCTGTCGCGGCCTGACTTATGGCATTTGAGGAAACTGCAGATTCTCCAGCTCCCCACCCTGGGCGATTATCATAGAACGTTCTTCAATAAACCTTCCAACTGATTCGACAAAAACAGATGGTTCCGGGGCAAACAGGGCTCTGACCTCCGTCAGGTGTTTCGCCGGAATCGCGAGGAGGTATCCAAAACTGGGAAACGATGTCAACCACTTGAGCCACGCGGTATCCCGGGGGCGATACAGGGTGTCCAAATCTAACAAAGCCCCGACCTTGGAAGATTCCGTGAACATAGCTAGCGTGCCGACGATGCCACCATTTGAAATGTCCTTGGCCGCCCGGCAAAGGCCTCGCTCAGCCAATTTTGGCAAGAGGCCCATTAAGCGGCGGAGCTTCTCTGGTTCACTGGTGGTGCTGGCATTCCAAAATGGTTTATCCTTGCGGTAAGCACCTGCGGTATCGACGGCTATTACCAAGCAATCATCCACTTCGGCATCAAAACTGGTAAGCAGACGAGGCCCGGCACGCCCGAGAACCGCAGCCGCTAAAGTCACCCGATCTCCAGGCTGGGAATGCCGGGTGGTATGCCCACCGACAATCGGCACCCCGTAGGCCGACGACGCGGCGCGCATTCCATCCCAGATTAAATCAACCTTTTCATGGTCAGACTCTGAGCACCACAGAATATCTGTGATCGCGATGGATGTGCCTCCCATGGCGGCCACGTCGCTGAGATTGACCATCACTGCGGAGTAACCCGCGAACCAGGGATCGTCCTCGACGAATCGACTGATAATGCCTTCGGCGGCAAACAAAAGATGCCCGCCGGTTGCCTCATCGGGAATCGCCGCACAATCATCTCCTAGAAGGACCGGCCCGGAGACGTCCGCCGCCGGAGAGTAGGCAGTCTGTATGTGCGCCTTTTCCACCACTGAAGGGTGCCGCGAAAGCGCTTCAATAAGTTCTTTTAAGTTCGGTTCTGGATCGCTCACATCAGCCAATGACACACATGGGCAGGAGCATTAAAAGCCTATTTTATGCAACACGCGCCGCCGGTTTATAATAATTAAGATCCGCGCGCATAAACATGTGCTCGAGACCGTGCAGATGGACCGGGCGAATGGGTTGCCAATGTAGGCGCTCAAAGAATCGCGCATTTTGCCTCTGCACCGTAGCCAAAAATTCCCTACACCCCAGCGCATTTGCAGTCGATACTGCCTTATAAATGAGGCCCGCCCCGATCGCCCCGAGGCCCGCGTTGCAAGGTTGCTGATTGCGAACCGTTGCCGCAGCGCTGAATCGGCGAACTTTGCGATATTCTGAAGACACCCCCAACCGGCTTCCATACCAGACCCCTGGCTCGCGTTCATCGATACGCACACAGCCAATCACGTTGTCTTCCATGCCCGCGATGATTGGCTTGCAGACTATCGGTATCATCGCCTCATCAAACAGATCTATGTCGTCATCTTCAAAAACCGCTTGCTCCTTGCAAAAAATGTCGCGCCGCAATTGGTGAAAACCCGAAACATCCTCCGCACTCTTGGCTATTTTGAATACATAATCTTGCGATTGAAAGCGGCGAAATTTCTCCAGAATCATTGCGGTTTGGGTTGATAGATGCGTTGATGAATTAAACAAAAAAATACTCTGTTTCGGGGACCGTCTTCATCGAAGACTCAATCTGCTCTGCGAGGAATTCAGAATCTTCTGCGATTCCAGAAAATCGCGCAGAACCCCAAGTGTGTAACCAGGGCAATCCAATAAAATATAAGCCCGCCACTTCAGTGACTCCTCGGTTGTGTATCGGAAATCCGCGACCATTGAATACGTCCGATTTGACATAGCTAAAATCTGGCCGAAACCCGATACACCAGATAATCGAAGTAATGTTCTGCGCTTCAAAATTTAACTCGGTGACATCTGCTTCGGGCTCCCAGCTTGGGGTATACCGAGGCTCCACGGGCGCATCGATACCTGCACTTTCAATGTATTCGTCGATTCGTTCGCAGATACCAAGGTAAGAGCGATCTGCGCTATCGAGCTTTTCCTTGACGTCGGGAAGGGCCTTCAGGCCATGCACCGATACAGAGTCCAAGTATCCGTAAAGCTTCACGCCCTTCTGGGCAAAGATCCGCAGGTCAATCTCACGGCCACCATCGCGCCCGGTTAAATAGTGGTTGGTCCCCGTCAAAGCCTTTTGCTTGTCGGAGTGTTCCGCAAAAGTTGTTTTGTAATAACCCATTTCTTCCAGCCAAGCTACCGCATCTTTACCGCGATACTTCCGCGGAGATCGGGGCGCGTTTCCGAGGAACAGGTGGACCTGTCGCCCATCCAGCATCAGGTCTTCGGCAATCTGACATCCCGACTGGCCAGAGCCGATCACCGCGGTAGCTCCAGGAGCCATTTGCGAAGGGTTTCGATAATCAGTGGCATTGATCTGCTGGATCGAATTCGGAATCGCATCGACATTCGGAGGCAGAATCGGCGTGTGGAAAGAGCCGGTAGCAACCACCACCTGCTTCGAATTCCAGATCCCCCGGGTCGTCTCCACTATAAATCCGTTCGTTCTCTTTATGACAGATAGCACTTCGACGCCCTCGTAGACAGGCCCCTCAACTTGCTTTGAAAAATCTAATACATAATCGACAATACCATCCTTCGGCATGAAGCCATCTGGGTCAGGACCCCGATAGGGATGATCAGGCAGTCGACATTGAAAATTGGGAGTGACGAGACAAAAATTATCCCAGCGCTCGTTGCGCCAACTGTGCGCAATTTGATTTTTTTCGAAAATCGCTTGGCTCGAGATTCCTTTTTTTTGCAAATAATAGGAGACACTCAAACCTGCCTGGCCTGCCCCAATGATGACAACATCTACAATCTGTTTTTCGCTTTTCACAATAATGAATTCTAGATTTGGGTGATCTCAATTATTTCGTCGGGACCGAACTGCCCCGAGATTCGCTCTATCTGCTGGAGCGAATTCATTGCCCCGGTACACTGAAATCCAAATTTTGCTTCAACCCGGTCGGAGGCGATTTGCAGGGATTCTTTAGCCTTCTGCACAAATTCCGCATTGGGGAGCTTATCTCCGGCAGAGAAATATTTATGCACAACTGAAGATGGTGAATAGCAATCATGATTGGAGCCATCCGGTAACTGAATTTTAAATACAACTTCTGGCATAGCATTCACGCAGCAGAACAACTGCTTTGGTTATTCTTTTCATAGCTTGAGAGAGAGGAGCATGCACCGCACTTTGCACATCCAGCTTTAATGGTATCAGAAGTCATTCCCGCCTCGACCAGCATTTCACCAATCGGCGCAAGAACCGACCTCATGAATTGAGTATTGGGAGCTGGATGGTTCTCCAACTGGGTCCCAGTGACTGGGACAAAAGGGACTACAAATGGATACACTCCAATATCGATCAAGGTCCGAGCGGCCTCAATCAGCTCGTCCCTCGTATCTCCAAGACCTGCCAGTAAATAGGTGCTCACTTGAGCCCGCCCGAATACCGCCACAGATGCCTCGAAAGCTTCCATGTAATAGCTCAATGGCACCTCCGCCTTACCCGGCATTATTTTTGCCCGCACCGCTTCATTCCACGCTTCAAGATGCATTCCAAGGCTATCGACGCCCGCATCTTTCAGCTTCTGAAACCAAGTAAAATCATCCGGAGGCTCGCATTGTGCCTGGATGGCAAGGCCGGTCGCCTCTTTGATTGCGCGCGCTGAATCGCACAAGACGGCGGCCCCGCGATCCGGGGTAGTCGGCGTTCCGGTCGTCAACACCACCTGGCGAATCCCGTCGTGTTTTTTCGCAGCATAGGCGACTTCGGCGAGTTGCTCCGGTTGTTTATGAGCGATGGTTCGCCCAGCCTTCAAAGACTCACCAATCGCACAAAACTGGCACTTTGTCTTTTTATTCCCATAGCGTATGCAGTTTTGCAATACCGTTGTTGCGAGTACATCGGTTGAATGCAGTGTCGCAATTTTCCAATACGGAACACCCTCCGCCGTCGACATCCTGTAAAAATTAGGCTGTGGGGGAAAGGTGACTCTAGCGATCGGCAGATTAATATAATTCAGGGCAGCCCTTCCTTCCTCGTCGGGAAGCCCCAAGGAGAAGGGCGACCCCTCTGCAGCATAGGTATGCACGGGCACCATGATCGTGGTGCCCAAAACCGTCATCGCCTTGTGATCGGTCGGGCCCGCACCTCCCATTCGAGACGGTGCTCCTGTATCAGAGGTCAACTGCACGCCATAAGACTGCAACTCCGAGAGCAGCGCACTCCGATCTGCGATCATGTTTGTGCTATATGCGTTAGAAACTGGCGACGGATTCATTTTCAAAAGCAGGAAAGTCTTTTTCCGATTCAGCGATATTGATAGCGGGCTGCTCCGCTTTGTTGACCTTTAGTTGGAACAGATCAGGGCGCGCATAATGCCCCACCGAATCCATCATCCGCTTACGTTTTGTAATTAGAGAGAAATCGAGATCAGCGATCGCCATGCCCTCGCCCTGGGTGATTGGATCACAGAGGTGCGAGCCGTCGGGTGCAATGATAGCCGAGTAGCAACCGCCGCTTAGAGCTTTTTGTAATTTCTCGTTTTCGGTGATGGTAGCGCGCTGCTCAGGAGACAGCCAACCCGTGGAATTCACCACAAAACAGCCAGCCTCCAGCGCATGATGGCGAATCGAAACCTCAATTTGATCCGCAAATATTTGCCCGACCATTGAACCCGGAAACTGGGAGCAATGGATTTGCTCACCATCCGCCATTAAGGCATAGCGCGCGAGGGGATTGTAGTGCTCCCAGCATGCCAATGCACCCACGCGCCCGACTGCCGTATCGACCGCCTTCAGTCCCGATCCATCACCCCTCCCCCAGACCATGCGCTCATGATAGGTGGGGGTGATCTTACGGCGTTTCAATTTCAGCTCACCATCCGCATCTATGATCAATTGGGTGTTGTATAATGACTCACCCTCTTTCTCATTCACTCCAACGCAGAGCACCATATTGTGCTCCAAGGCCACCTGCTTGAGCTGATTCACCAAAGGGCCCGGAACCACCACTGCTTCCTTATAGAGTTCCAAATGAGCCTTGCCCGATAAAACCGGTGGCTCGATGAATGAAAAATAAGGATAATAGGGCACAAATGTCTCGGGAAAAACCGCAAGCCGCACCCCTTGCTTCGACGCCTCAGAAATAGCATCACACATCAAGCTGACGGTTCCCGCTCCACTGCTGAGGTCTGGAGCTATTTGTATGGCTGCGGCTCGAACGGAACTCATAGCTTGGTCAGTCTTCAAAATTAGACGGTCCAAGAATCCATGATCACCGCATTTGCCTTCTTGTGCACCAAAATGCAGTCAAGGACATCCAGCGGATTGATCGGAATAATTCCCGGAATGTAGGCCTTTTCGCTCTGCCCGTACAAGGCCTGCGTCGAGAAACGGCACGCGTACACTTTGCCGCCTTCTTCCATAAATTTGGCCAGGCGCTGATTCACAAAAAGATGTCCCGGAAATGCTTCATCTCCCAGGGTCGGGAATCCACGCTGGAAGCCCATTGTCACACCCGGTCCATAGAGAAGAATCGATGTCTCGTAGCCTTTGCGAAGCAAGCGCGTGGCAGACAGTGTATTGACAATACTAATCGATCCCTCGAATGCGACGGTGTGGAAAGTGACCAATGCTTTTTCACCGGCTTCTGCTTTTACATCTTCAAAAACCTTCTCTTCGTAATCTACGAGAAAGTCTCCATCTTTGTGTGCTGGACGTTCTACTTTTGGCATAGTTCTGAATGTTCTGTATTTGTTTTTATAGCGGTTCTTTCGGGGAGAATTCCTCGCCTAACCGATTTCCCATTTTAGCAGCATAAATACCACGGATGCCAATCGAGCGCTGACATTTGTGCACATCATTGCACAAGCCTCTGCAAATCAATGCACATCATTGCGCATACTATTTGCTGATCATTTCGAGTATGAAAAATTCCGTCAGGATGGCCGATATTGCGCAGCTGCTAGGCGTCGCACCGTCGACGGTATCCCGCGCGTTGAATGGCGATCCTCGAATAAGCAGCTGGAGGCGTGAGGCGATCCTCGCGACCGCCCAGAAACTCGGCTACCGCCCAAATCCAATGGTGAGTGCCCTGATAAGGAACCGACACCGCAAGTCGAGCCTTCAGGAAGTCAGCACCCTGGCCCTGGTTACAGACTACGCCTCTGCCGGAGGTTGGCAGACCAAAGACGTTTGTATCTGGGAGTATCGAGGACTCTTGGCTCGTGCCGACGAATTGGGATTCAAAGTCGAAGAATTTCCGCTTAGCGCATACGATGACGATCCTCTCAAACTGGAGAAAGTCCTGCGCGTCCGAGGGATTCGCGGGGTCCTGCTCGGCTTTTCGAGGAATTCACAAAGAAAACTGGATCTACCAACAGAACACTTTGCAGTTGCTGGCTTAAGTACCTATTTTCGGAAGAGTGCCGTGGATCGGTCCAATTTTCATGGCCTCTACAACGTCCGCTTGGCCCTAGATAAAATGCGCGAATACGGGTATCAACGCATTGGCCTGGTCGTGCCTGAGTTCAACAATCGAATCTCTGGAAACTTATGGTCAGGCGGGATGCTGGATTGGCAGCGCCTGTTGCCAGATTCCCAAAAATGCACGCCCTATATTCCAGATTCTGATACAAATTTTGAGAGTTTCGCCAAGTGGATGGAAGCCGAGCAGCCCGACGCCCTGCTCGTCTACAAATTACCGGTAGAATCCTGGCTCGCACGGATTGGGCTGCGAACACCTGCGGACATTGGCATCGCCTATTTATTTCGTTCGCGCGATGAGATGAAACGAGCAGCCGGTATCGATGGCAACCTCTATGAAGTCGGAGCTACTGCATTGAACCTTGTAGTGACAAATTTGAATACAAATCAATACGGCCTCCCCCAAGCACCCAAGGAAGTCCTCGTCAAAGGATTCTGGAAAGATGGAGCTACTCTGAAACAGAAACTTCCCTAGACCAACTCCATCGCCGCATCGAGCAAAGCCCGAGTGTCTGGAAGATCAGAGATAATCTGTTTCGGCTCGGGACCCACTCCGATATAGCGGACATTTGGCAGCACCGCATTGTCTGGAATATCGCCTTCAAAGGCCACATCAAGGGTCGCCCGCACCATCCAACTGATATACACCCGCGCATTCTCCGGAAGATCTTCAAA
>JBCCBL010000015.1:0-19605 GCA_039034055.1 Verrucomicrobiota bacterium
GGCAAATGCCGCCGTATATTTCGCTACGATTAAGCCAGGCGACAAGATTCTCACGATGCGCCTTGAAGATGGAGGACACTTGACCCACGGGCACCCGATGAATTTCTCGGGAAATTTTTATGAAGTGGTTCACTACGGAGTTGATCCCGAATCTGGCCTCATCGATTACGATCAGATCGAACAGATGGCTGAGGCGGAACAGCCGAAGATGATTACCGTTGGGGCGTCGGCTTACTCGCGCACAATCGATTTCGAGCGGATGGGCGCAATCGCCCGTAAGGTGGGTGCTTATTTATTGGCCGATATTGCCCACATCGCGGGTCTCGTGGCTGCGGGTGAGCATCCGACTCCGGTGGGGCACGCGGATTTTGTCACGACGACTACCCACAAAACCTTGCGCGGACCCCGTGGTGGTTTGATTCTGGGGATGGACCCAGAGCTGGGTAAAAAGATCAACACCGCTGCATTCCCTGGAATTCAAGGCGGACCTCTGATGCATGTGATTGCGGCAAAGGCAACCTGTTTTCAGGAATGCGCAAAACCTGAGTTTAAGGCCTACCAAGCCCAAGTTAGGCAAAATGCGGTGGCGCTTGCGGGGCGTCTTATCGAGAAGGGATATGGCGTCGTCTCAGGCGGCACCGAGAATCACTTGTGCCTGGTGGATTTGCGCAAGAATCTACCGGACCTTACGGGAAGCATTGCGCAAAAAACCCTCGATAGGGCTCATATCACGCTCAACAAAAACACGGTGCCTGGTGAAGACCGCAGCCCATTCAAAACAAGCGGCATTCGAATCGGCACTCCTGCCGTCACTTCACGGGGAATGGGGGAAGCTGAGATGATAGAGATCGCCGATGCGATCGATTTAGTCTTACAAGACCCGAAGAATGAGGCGGTTATCGAGAATGCCAGGTCCATCGCAACCGATTTGGCATCTGCTTTCCCTTTACCGTATTAGTGAAAACTTAGCAATTTAGCGGGTTTAATACAAAAAGACCTGTTTTTAGACAAAATTTCCTGGCTACACTGTCGATATGCTCGTAGCGAGTTGGACTTTAATCCCAAAACTATCCCATGAACAGAGAATCAAACCCATCCCATAAATCAGGCTTCACGCTTGTTGAGCTTCTCACCGTTATTGCCGTCATCGGTATCCTCGCTGCGATTTTGATCCCGACGATTGGCGCGGTCCAGAAAACAGCCCAACAAACTGGATCCTCAAGTAACCTCAAGCAGATCGCCACGTCCTATCAAACCTACTCGAACGCTGGATCGCGTCCGAAGAATATCCCTAACGCGACGGCCGCGACCGTTCAGGCATGGGCCGGAGTATTGGCCCAAGCCGTGGGACTCAATGAGCCTACCCTCTATCTCATTAATTATGCGGACGATGTCGCAGCCGTAGCGGATCTACCGAATACAATCGTCGATTCTAGTGGTGCTGTGACCAGTGAATTCGACAGTGCTCCCGTTAGCTACAATGTGGTCGCAGGCTTAAGCCTAAGTTCACCTGCTTCAGCGACACCGCTTATCTGGACAAAAGGTCTTCAGTCTTCTGGCCTCTGGGATCCAACCAACAGCCCTTGGAACGCAAACGAAGGCCACATCGCGTTCCTGGATACTCACGTTGAATTTTTCCAAGAGACTACTGGAACTGCCGCAGTAACATTGGTCGGCCACCCCCGTTCGTCTTCTGCCGGAAGCGATACCAATGATGTCAGCATTGCGGTAAACGCGGGATCCACCACAGTGATCCTTACCGGCCCAGATATTGGGTAGTTGCAAATCCCCTTTCTATTTGAACCCGAGTCTAGCGACTCGGGTTTTTTTGTGCCTGTAGCGTTGCGTTTCAGTTTTTGCTCGGTCTGATTTGAGAAGACGAGCAACGGTCTTCGCTGCTTACTCTTTTACCAATCAAACTGTGATCATCTAGTTCAACTAGCGCGCTCAGGATTCCTTCCCCGAAAACATTCAGTCATCAAAATGATCAGTCTGCGCGATATGCCCGAAGAGGCGGTTTCTGTTCCGGATTTGCCGGGTCTGGTAGCGCGTGTATTTGGTAAAACCGGCTGGCTCGTCGAAAAGCACGGTTTGGAGTATCGGCAGGAACAAGAAGCGATGGCGCTCCGGGTTGCGGAGGCCTTTTGCGAAGACCGACCATTGATTTTTGAGGCAGGGACGGGCACTGGAAAAAGCCTCGCTTACCTTGTGCCGGGAATCATTCACGCCGTCGCCTTCAAGCGTCCTTTGGTCGTATCCTCTCATACCATTGCGCTTCAGGAGCAGTTGAAACGCAAAGACCTCGTGATATGTCGGGAGCTGTTCGCATCCATCCCCGAATTGAATGCTTTTGCTGAATTTGAGACCGCCTTGCTGGTCGGTCGTGGAAATTATCTTTGTACCACTCGCCTCGCGCGCGCCCTCGGAAATATTTCTCAAACCGTGGAAGATCCTGAGTCGGCGGAGATCAAGCGAATCGCGGCTTGGGCACAAGAGACCGAGACGGGTCTACAGCACGAAATGGTTCCCAAAGTGTCTCCCGAGGTTTGGGATATGGTCAGTGCTGACTCTTCCACGTGCTCGCGAAAAAACTGCGATCCCCAGGTTTGTTTCTATCAGAAAGCGAAATCTGAAATTGCCCGGAGCCACGTCCGCATTCTGAACCACAGCTTACTTTTCGCTTTGTTGAACGCCGGAATGTCAGCACCCTCGGACAAGCGAGGGATTTTGTTTCCAGAGGACACGGTCGTCCTGGACGAGGCACATACGATCCCGGCAATTGCCACCGATCATATCGGAAATGCGGTCAGTTCCTTCGCGTTCAACCTCGCGTTGAATCGCTTATACAATCCGCAGAAGGACAAGGGGTTTCTGAAGAAGCATGGTAATCGCAAAATCTTGAATACGGCAACCGATGCAATTGTGGCGATTGATCAATATTTTTCAGATATTCATACAGGTCTATTGGATGTGAAATCTATCGTTCGTCTCTATCAGCCAAATTGGTCGGACATGGGCGAACTGGTGCCAATCCCGCGACTGATCAATGAGTTGGGAAGTCTAGAAGGCCGCATCCAGGACGAAAATGCATTGACTGAGCTTCGTGATCATCGCCGCCGGTTAAAAAGTCTCTACGAGGCTCTCATTGCCTGCAATGAGTTTAAGCTTCCAGAACATGTCTATTGGGTCGAACGCGCTGGGAAGCGAAATACGACTATCCATGTGAGGTCAGCTCCAATCGACGTAGCCCCCTATCTTAAAGAATATCTCTTCGATGCGGAAACTGGATGCCTAATGACCAGTGCAACGCTGGCTGCCGGAAAGGA
The DNA here is from genome assembly GCA_039034055.1 of Verrucomicrobiota bacterium. GTDB lineage: Bacteria > Verrucomicrobiota > Verrucomicrobiia > Opitutales > JABSRG01 > JBCCBL01. The sequence continues at coordinate 3,327 of JBCCBL010000015.1, forward strand.
TATGCTCGATTTCGCGCAGAAGGTGGGCGGTGAGGAATCAGAGATGGGCCAAGTCCTATCTCCCTTTGATTACGATCAGCAGGTGGAGATACGAATAGCGCGGAAAGGTTTCCTATCCCAAGTGCAGGGCCGCAGCGGTTTGCAAACGGACATATCAGGGCTGAGTGCCGAGATTGTAGACTCAGTTGGACTGGTTGAGGGCGGAGCCTTGGTACTGTTTACAAATTATCGGGATATGCAGCAATGCGCGATGATGTGTGAGCGGAATTTCTCTCAGATGGGGCGTGCGCTGTTTGTGCAAGGCCAGAGCCTTTCTCGCAGCGAAATGGTGGATCAATTCAAACAGCTTGGGAACGCAGTGATCTTTGGGACCGACTCTTTTTGGACTGGAATTGATGTGCCAGGTAAGGCCCTCGAGCAATTGATTATGACAAAACTACCGTTCGAGAATCCGTCGCATCCGGTGCAGGAGGCTAAAGTCGAATGGGTTGAGAGTCAGGGAGGAAACCCTTTTATGCAGATCTCAATCCCGGACGCAGTGATCAAGTTCAGGCAAGGGATGGGCAGGCTTATTAGAAGTCGTAGTGATTCAGGGTTGATCACGATCTTGGACAATCGAGTGCTCAACAAACCCTATGGAAAATATTTCATAGGTGCCCTGCCAAAGAAGGAATACAGCGTGATATGAGCCTCAGCGCGCTCAAGCGGCTTTTTTCTGGCGGGTGAGTTTGAATAGAAAAATCAGCAAGCTGATCGAACGCGAGCAAGGGTAATAGACAATGGCTTGTAAGCCTCGGAAGAGGGCTTTTCCGAGCCGATACGAAGCATCATTCGGCCGTGAGCGGAAATACCAAGCGCAAAACTTGTATTCTAAACTGCGAGTCCAGGGGCCAGCAAAATGAAGGATGGCCGGCTCCTGCAGGCCATGCTTATCAACAAATTCGCATACCCGGGCTTTCGGGTCGAGTTTGACGGGTTTGATGGCTCGTATCGGGGTTTTCATGAATTTCCCCCAGGCGTTGTAGGGTTCGCGACCGGCGCACTCGATTGCAAGACCGAAGATGGTCTCATCGTTAGGGCCGCCAGAATCAAAATTGCGAATTTTTAGGTCCGATTGCCTCTCATGAATCTCCTGGGCTAGCGCGAAAACGCGTTGAGCGAAGGCGCTTTTGTCGAAATAGTATACCCCGCCATTGAACTTTGGAAGTCGATCAATTTTCAGCAGGTCTAGGGTGTGATCAAGGTCCGCCAGATAGGGGTCACTTTGACCGCGGAATTTAAACCCAGACCAGATCGGCGAAAACTCATATTTTCGGATATTTGCTAGCTGCTCATCAAAGGGTTTTAGGCACAGGCTGTCGGCGTCGATAAAAAGGGTTTCTTGGAAAGGGGAGTATTGGTGAAGGTGCAGTTTTTGCACGACTCCAGTTCCGAGGGATGGGTCCAGAGCGATGATTTGATCAAATGCGCGATGAGAGTATGCGGGGTTATCGACCACTAAAGCTATGGGGAGATTGGGCATGTTTTCCCGCAAGGAGAGTGCAAGGTTTTCAGCTTGTCGGATAAAACGCCTGTTGCCGAATGCCAGTGTCAGCACTCCGATTCCACTCGTAGTTGATTCCATGTATTCTCTGAGTATTACTTAAAGCCCGAGGGTGAGACAGATCAGCCGAGTGGGGATCCAATCAGCATTTAGCGGGAGCTTGCGTTCGCAGGGGGTTCGGTCAACGGCTTAATCGGGAAGGTTGTTGCCTTTGAAAAAGTATAATAAAAGGCTTGGCAAAGGTCTTGAATTATGAGTTTCTCTTCCTTTTCCAAAATTTCATATGGGTAATTTAAAGAAGAAACGTCGTCTAAAGATGAACAAGCACAAGCGCCGTAAGCGGATCAAAGAGAACCGCCACAAGAAGCGCTCTTGGTAGTTGTCCACAGACGTAAACGCTGAAGCCTTCAGCGGCCTACTTTTCGAAAACGCCAACCTGTTACGGGCTGGCGTTTTTGTGTTTGCAGCGAACACCGATAATTTGTTTGCACCTAGTGGTATTTGATGACGATCCGGATGAGACATATCGCATGGAGAGGCTTGGAGCTTTTGATCCTTTTGCAGGTATCTATAAGCTTCGGTGTGACTTCATCGCTTGATGGAGACGGATCGCAAATAACTACGGAATCTCGGTTGGTGGTCATTCAGGAAGCCCTCAAACTTGGCCTTCCGGAGGCAGATCAGTTTATCCAAGAGGAACTCGAGTTTCCAGGTCTCAGCGAGGACCAAACGGTCCAGCTAAGGATCGATCAAATGGCGTTGGCAATTCAACTGAATGATTGGTCAAAAGCAAAGACGGTATATGAGTCTTTTCCTGAGGACGGACCTCAGCAGACGGTGCGTCGTCTATTGAGAGCGATGCTGTTCTGGGGAGAGCGTCGAATCGATGCGTCGCGAGATATTTTGGACGAGGTCGATGCGTCGCGTCTCAGCTCAAGGTGGAAGGCCTGGTACTGGGCGCTACAGGGAATGATTTTCGAACACCGGCAAGAACTTGCGCGGTCTGCGGAGAGTTACGACCGAGCACTCGCAGTGGCCGAATCAGACCAGTTGCCCTTTCTTGAGCTTTTGGTTGAGCGGAATAAGATTTTTCTCGGAGAAAGCGGAGAGAGCCTCGAGACCGATCTGCAGTTAAAAGTTCGAGAATTCTCGGGCGAATTGATTGCTCACCAATTTGCCGAGCAACTCATGTTTGCCTATGTCCGCAGCGGCAAATTTGAACAAGCCCTGGCGCTCTTAGAAGAACGCCGGGCCTACATCCTCTTACCGAGGGACCAAAATTACTTAGATAAATTTAAGCTGTTTGAAGCTTTGGTCTTGGAGGAGCAAGGCCAGGAGAGCGCGGTAGCTTTGGTGGAATTACTCAATACCGGCCAGACGTCGCAGATTCTGAGGCAAGGTCTGGAATTGCTGTTGGGGCGGAAGGAAAGCCTGCCGTCTGATATTGACTTGAACGCCCTTTTATCGCGCTGGTCGGAGCAACTGCCTGTGCACCCGATCCGCGTCGATATCTTGCACGGGCTCGCTTCAATGAGTCTGGTATCTGGAGATTTCGAAACGGCGCAACGAGCGGCAGAGATCGTGTTCGAAGAGTTTCCGGGTTCAGAAAAGATAGACTCTGCGACTCAGATACTGGCTTGGGTTAATTGGAATCAGGGATTATACCGCTCGGCAGCGGTTTGGTTTGAGCGCTTGCGGGGCTCGATCGAGGACCCGATCCGCAAGGCGCAGCTTTCAGCCAAGGTTGGTGATTCATATTTTTTGGCGGGTGACTACGAGCTGGCGGCTTCAAGCTATGCCCAGGCTCTGCAGGATCGGACTGCGATCGAGGATTTGTGGCCAACCCTCCAGTATCAGCGTATTTTGAGTTTGCTGCGCGGTGGAGCTATCGACTCGGCCATACAGGCCATCGAGGATAACGCGAAGCTGTGGCCTAGCTCTGACTCCGAGTTGCGGTGGCAATTAGAGTGGAATGTTGCGGTGCAGTTGTCTCAGGAGGGACAACGAAGCGAGGCGCAGGTTCGATTGGCCGAAATGCTTGAGGACGCGGCCCTCTCGGGTTCGCTGGAAATGCGTTTTCGTTGGCTCAATGTCAGGCTTCTCTTCGATTTGGGAGAATACGCGCCGGTGGTGGAGCAGGTTGAGCAATACTTATCGGAAAATGACACCGCATCGTCTCTCAGTCGGGAAGTGCGTGCCGAACTCTTGCTGCTGCGAGAGCGTGCGCGGATTCGGTCGGGAGCCGATTTCGAGACAGTAGTCGTGGCCTTGGAGTCGATACGGACGGCATACTCCGAGACTTCTGCGGCTCCCGAAACGCTCTGGGTGGCCAGCCGGATTTTAGCGCGTGAGGGTCGACTCTTAGATGCGGAGGAAGCGATGAATCGACTCGCCTCTGAGTATGAAGGTTCACCCTGGTCTCGTATGGCGCTTTTTGAGTCTGCAAATCTGGCTGAAGCGCGGGAAGATTATCAGCGAGCGGCCAATCGTTTGGAAGCCTTCGTCCAAGAATCCCCCAACGACCCAATGGCTTTCACCGCTCGTTTGAATCAAGCGGACCTTTTGCGAAAGACGGGTAGTTTTGATGAAGCGCGGGTGCTATTGCAGGGCGTTTTGCAGGAATTCCCAGATCATCCGGAGCGTTATTTGGGGGAGATGATTCGTTCGGATCTGCTCGCTGCAGGCAGTGAAACGGCTCGATTGGGTGACGCAGTTTCCGCCTATTTGCGTCTTTTGGATCTCGCCGGAGTGCCCTTTGATTTGCAACTGGAGGCGCATTACAAACTTGGAAAAGTCTATGAGCGTCTGAACGACTCCGACGCAGCCATAAAAGCTTGGCTTGAGGGAGTGATTCTTTTTGAAGAAGCGGTTGAATCCGAGTTGTCGACGGGGCCTTATTGGGTGTCACGAAGCTTGTTGGAGATCGCACGGATTTCTGAAGAAAGCCAAAATCTTGAGGCGGCAAAGGCTGCCTTGGAGCGCTTGATCTCTTTTGGGTTGCCTGGTAAGGCGGCTGCGAACTCAGCGCTTCGGCGCTTGCGTAGTCCCCTGGTTAACCTCAATGCTACCACGCCCTAATGGACGCATTCATTCAACTTTGGCAAGCAGGTGGCCCGATGCTTTGGGTGCTCGCATTGATGAGCATTATTGGAGCTTTTTGCTTTTTGGAGCGCTTGCTATACCTGCGTAAATGTACCGTGGCACGGGCAAGTTTTACGAGTGGATTGTTCAATCTTGTTGAAAAGGGCCGCTTGCTCGAAGCCCTCACGGTCTGTCAGGAGAATCCAGGGCCGATTCCCCCCGTGATGCGAGCTGGATTGCTGAAGTTTAAGGAGAGTTCGGATAGGATTGCGGCTTCGATGCGCGAAGCGGCATTGCTGCAGGTTCCGCTGCTAGAACGTCGAATTTCGACACTCAACTGGATAGCAAAGATGGCTCCGCTGGTGGGCCTTTTGGGAACTACTATACCGTTGGTGGATGCATTTCTTGCGATGAGTGCGGAGGGGCCATATTCGAGCAGTGATCTTTTCATCGGTCAGGTAGGAGAGGCGCTTATCACCACTGCCGCGGGCTTATTATTGGCCCTGATGGCGATGAGTTCTTGGTATTGGGTCGATGGAAAGGTGAGGGCGCTGCTGCAAGAGATGGAGCTAGCGGCGGCGGAACTCATTGAATTTCGCCTTAAAATGGAACTGAACCCAGAACCCGAAAGAGTCGCTCGGAGCGAATGAGTTCAGAGCTGGACATTGCCATACGGCCAATTTTGGAGGTCGAGAAAGCACGCCGCTTTGGAAAACTATCCTGGAGTTGGCTGGCCATCCTGGATTTTCTGGTAGTTGCCGGTTTCATTGGGCTGATCCATGCGGATCTTATCTTTGCCCCGGGCCAATCAATAGAACTGCCTAGTTCCGATGAGAGCCAGAGTCGGCGCATTGAGGCGGTGCTTACGGTGGTGGGGGATCTTTATTTGTTCGACGGAAAGATTCATCGCTTCGCGGACATTGAGGAGGGGTTTCAGTCGTTTTTCAGTTCTAACGAAAAGCTCAAGGGCGAGGCGACCCTGTTAATCAAAATGGATGCAAATGCCGCACTGAGCGCGCTATTGAAGGTCTGCGAAGAGGCTCAGCGCTCAGGGTTTTCGGCGGTCCATATTGCGGAGAATCCCCGGGCTGAAGAGTCAGTCGGAGGTTTCGGAAACTGAATCAAAAGCATGAAACCTGTGTCAAAAATCGTCCTTTTGCTTGCCGCTGTGCTAGTCGTTATTGTGCATCTTGCGGCGTTTTGGATTGTTGGATTTGATACGAGAGCAACTCCATTGTTGTCAGAGCCTGGGCCGACTCGACCCCAGGTTTATTTTGTGTCTCGAGAAGATTTCATGCAGGACACAGTTGCTCAGGACGTTTCGGAGCTTTTGGACACCGCGCCTTTGTTTTTGCCGACTCAATTCAATTTCACAACCCGTGCTCTGCGGGTGGAGGGGACGGTTCCCGAGGGGCCGACTTTTGAGCCTTTTGGGTCTATGATATCGGATGCATCAACTGGTGGATTCGAAGAAAAACTGGCTCAGGATATTGAATCCGCCTTTATTGCTTTGAGTGAGCCCGTTTGGTCCCAGCAATACGTTAGAGCGTCTGAGCAAACGACCTATTCTCCGAAGTTGAAAATCGATGCCTTTGCGGAGAGCGGACATTCCATAATGTCCCAATTGATTTCGCTTCAGTCAGACGACGAGGACGCCTTCGAAGAGATCTGGCGACCGGTTACATTTTCGGCAAATTTTGATGCCCTGGGTATGATAGGCTCGGTGCGAAAAATGCAAACCAGTGGGAATTCAATCGTTGATGATCGTTTGCCTGAGATTGTCGATCAGGCTGCCCGAAATTGGACACCGAACCGGGGAGGTTGGGTCCGATTGGTCGTTTCCCCCTGGATCTCATCTAATAATTGATTCGAGCCTGAATTTTAAACGGTTTTATACCAATTTGATATTGACGGGCTTTCCCGCGAAACGCAGATTCCTACGCTTTCCCAATTTATCAGTACTTTCAGGCCCTCGTAGCTCAGTCGGCAGAGCGCATCCTTGGTAAGGATGAGGTCGGCGGTTCAAATCCGCTCGAGGGCTCCAGACAAAATTCTTATAAAAACAACCTCTAACATCCATGGCTAAGGAAACATTCGAAAGAACGAAACCGCACGTTAATGTGGGAACTATCGGTCACATTGACCACGGTAAAACCACAACGACGACTGCATTGTTGAAAGTCCAGGCTGACAAGGGACTCGCTGAGTTCAAGTCTTATGCTGACATCGCAAAAGGCGGAACGGTTCGTGATGCAACTAAAACAGTAACAATCGCGGTTGCTCACGTTGAGTATCAAACCGAAGGTCGTCACTACGCGCACGTCGACTGCCCAGGTCACGCAGACTTCGTTAAGAACATGATCACGGGTGCGGCGCAGATGGATGGAGCGATTTTGGTTGTTTCGGCTTCTGATGGCCCGATGCCACAGACTCGCGAACACATCCTTCTTGCACGTCAGGTCGGAGTTCCACAAATCGTGGTATTCCTCAATAAAGTAGACCTCGTTGATGACGAGGAACTGCTTGAGCTGGTTGAGATGGAAATTCGTGATCTGCTTAGCAAGTATGACTTCGATGGCGACGGTATCACCGTCGTCCCAGGCTCTGCCAAAGGTGCTTTGGATGGTGAGCAAAAGTGGGTAGATTCCATCTCTGCACTGCTTGACGCAGTGGATGCAGATGTCGAGGAGCCTGAGCGTGACACCGAAAAGCCGTTCATGATGTCGGTGGAAGATGTCTTTTCAATCACCGGTCGTGGCACAGTTGCTACGGGTCGTATTGAGCGCGGTGTGATCAAAGTCGGTGAAGAAGTCGAGGTCGTCGGTATGGGCGACACTCAAAAGACAACCATCACTGGAGTTGAAATGTTCCGCAAGCTGCTCCCACAAGGGGAAGCCGGAGATAATGTAGGCCTCCTGCTTCGTGGTATCGAAAAGAGCGCGATCCAGCGCGGTCAAGTTTTGGCCAAGCCATCTTCAATCACTCCACACTCGAAGGCGAAAGCCGAGCTTTACGTCCTATCAAAGGATGAAGGAGGGCGTCACACTCCATTCTTCAATGGCTATCGCCCGCAATTCTTTTTTGGAACTGCAGACGTGACAGGAATCTGCGAACTTCCCGACGGTGTTGAAATGGTAATGCCTGGTGACAATCTCACGATCACTCTTGCCCTAGGTAAGAAGATCGCGATGGAAAAGGGACAGCGCTTCGCCATCCGCGAAGGAGGCCGGACTATCGGTGCTGGTCGTATCACCGAAGTCGTAGAATAGTCGAAAACCAATTGCTCATTTTACCAGGCCGGACCTTCCACTTTGGGGGTCCGGCTTACCCTTTCTAAAAGCACAGCACACAGGAGAGTAGTTCAACTGGTAGAGCAGCGGTCTCCAAAACCGCAAGTTGGGGGTTCGAATCCCTCCTCTCCTGCCACTTATAAAGATGAAAAACCCATTTCAGAGTATCCGCATTTTTTGGGGTGAAATGATCCGTGAGCTTAAAAAAGCCTCATGGCCTTCATTCAAAGAACTTCGAAACTCCACCGTAATCGTCCTCATCGCAATCGCGCTTTTAGGCATATTCACGAGTGTTTCTGACTTCGCGCTTCTGAACATCGTGGAATTTTTCACTAATTTAGTCAGCTAGGGCCTCAGCCTTAATTCATTCAAATCTATGCCTTTAAGTGGTCCTCAGTGGTTTGCCGTTCAATGCCTTTCTAATCAGGAAGCGAAGGCCAAAAAGTATCTCGATAAATTCATCAGCATCGAAGAGATGGGTGAATATGTCTTTGAGGTTCTGATGCCCGAAGAAACGGTGACGGAAGTCAAAAACGGTAAAAAAACGCAGCGCCGCCGAAAGTTTTACCCGGGATACATCTTTGTCCACATGCGTCTCTTTGACGACGATGGAAAGCTCTTGCAGGAGCCCTGGTATTTCGTGCGCGAAGCTCAAGGTGTGATCAACTTTGTCGGAGGCGAGCGCCCGGTACCTCTAAAAAAGGCAGAGATCGACCGCATACTGACGCAAGCTCAAGAAGCTGAAGGCAAGGAAGTGCCGAAGGTCACCTACGAGGTCGGAGAAGAAGTCAAAGTCAACGACGGACCTTTTGCCTCGATGACGGGTCGTGTTGACGAAGTCGAGCCAGAGAAGGGCAAGCTCAAGGTATCCGTATCTATCTTCGGCCGTTTCACCCCAGTCGAGCTAGAGTACTGGCAGGTTGATCGCCACACCGAAGAAGAATAAATTTCATCACGACTCATTAACTAGGCTTGAGGTCTTCATTGACCACGAACCGGTCGAGATAAACAACAACATGTCAAAAAAAATCACAGGAACCATCCGTTTGCAGCTCCCCGCAGGTGCCGCCAATCCCGCTCCTCCCGTAGGTCCGGCATTGGGTGCCAAGGGCGTGAACATTATGGGCTTCTGTAAGGAGTTCAACGCACGGACTAAAGACCAAGCTGGAATGATCCTTCCGGTTGTCATCACAGTCTATGCAGACCGCTCCTTCACATTCATCCTAAAAAGCCCTCCAGCGGCTGTTCTTCTTAAGAAGGCGGCTGGGTTGGCAAAGGGTTCAGGCGTTCCCAATCGCGATAAAGTCGGTACGGTCACTAAAGACCAAGTCCTCGAAATTGTGAAAATTAAGCAGAACGACCTGAATGCTAAGGATCCTGAAGCCGCAGCCCAAATGATTATCGGTACCGCGCGAAGCATGGGTATCGAAGTTGCCTAACGACACACACAGATCCTCACCGGATCTTACATACTAACGAAAATGGTAAAATTACACAAACGATACCAGAAAGCTCTTGAAGTCGGAGATCTGACCAAGACCCATACTCTGGAAGAAGCCGTATCGCTGCTGAAGCAGATGCCTTCGCCCAAGTTTGATGAGACCATCGAGCTCTCCGCTCACCTTCTGGTAGACCCACGTCAAAGTGACCAGATGGTGCGTGGCACTGTATCACTCCCCCATGGTAGTGGTAAGAAAGTGACCGTGCTTGTCTTCACCGACAACCCGGAAGAAGCCCTTGCGGCTGGCGCAGATTATGCCGGCCTAGAGGAAATACTCGAAAAGGTCAAAGGGGGTTGGCTCGATTTTGACAAGGCGATTGCGACACCGGCGGCGATGAAAACCGTCCGCACAGTAGCTCGGGTCCTCGGACCCCGTGGTTTGATGCCAAATCCAAAGTCTGGCACGGTCACCGATGATATTCCCGCAGGGATCCAGGCGGTAAAGTCTGGTCAAGTCGAATACAAGATGGACAAGACTGCCAATGTATCGGTAGTCTGTGGTAAGAAGTCGTTCGAACAGGACAAAATTCTTGCGAATTTACAGTCTGTTATCGATTCGATCGGCAAAGCACGCCCCGATGTCTTCAAAGGACGCTACATTAAAAGCATGGCGATTTCAGCGTCGATGAGTCCAAGTGTGAAGCTCGAAGCTTCCACCTTCAATAACCTCTAAAGGAACCTTCTGATGAGACCCGAAAAACAATTTCTCGTAGAAGAAATCAGTACGCAGTTAGACAAGTCAGACTATGTTTTCTTGACTAACTATAGCCGTATTACCGTTGAAGAGACCGAAGAGCTGCGCTCAACCCTTGCTGGTCTCGGTGCGGAATTTCACGTCGTGAAGAACAATATTCTCAATGTCGCAGCGAAGGCGCGAGAACTCCCGGACATGCAGGACTGGCTCTCTGGCCCCACGGCTATTGTCGTGGGAGGGAAAGACCCTTCAGGCGTTGCAAAGGCGCTGGGAAAATTCTTCAGTGATAAGGAAAAGGTCGAGCTTAAGGGTGGAGCCCTTTCCAAACGCTTGCTGAACAAGGACGAAATCGAAGAATTGGCTAAACTACCAAGCCTCGAAATCCTCCGCGCTCAACTCATGGGACTGCTCAACACACCTGCGCAAAAAATGGTCAGCGTGCTCAACGCGGTTCCCGTATCCGTCGTCAACCTTCTTCAGGCGAAAGTCGACCAAGAGGGTGGCGCCAACGCCTAACATCTTTCGAGCATGCGGTGTGGGGAGCCTGCATGTTCTCTTAATTGAATCTCCCCGAAAACTATCCAAAGAACCCGGTTAGGGGAAACATCCTTAAACATCTCATCCCTTTGAGATGCCTACCATTCAAGGAAATATCATGTCAGATATCACAAAAGACCAAGTAATCGACTGGCTCAGCTCTCAATCAGTGCTCGAAGTAGCCGGTCTCGTAAAAGATCTCGAAGACAAGTGGGGCGTCAGTGCGGCTGCCCCGGTTGCTGTAGCTGCGGCTCCTGGTGCTGCTGCCGGTGGAGGTGAAGAAGCACCTGCTGCCGAAAAGACTGAATTCGACGTTGTCCTCACAAGCTTCGGCGACAAGAAGATCAATGTCATTAAGGAAGTTCGTGGAATCACCGGACTTGGCCTTAAAGAAGCTAAGGAACTCGTAGAAAGCGCTCCAAAGCCAGTCAAGGAAGCTGTCTCTAAGGACGAAGCCGAAGAGATCCAGAAGAAGCTCGAAGCTGCAGGAGCCAAGGTCGAACTCAAATAATCACCGACTGTCTTTGCATTTTAAGAACATTTCTTCTTTTAATCACAGCTGTGCGCTCCGGCTCGATGGTCGGCGCGCTCTGCTGTTTTTCTGTATCTACTCCCCAAACCCTATGAAAGATGAGACTACAGCGGGTGCCACAGCCTGATCGGTGCCGTGACTCCCGCTTTAAGTTCATCGGAATTTACTTAATATCATACGAACCATCATGTCAGAGCGCATCAACTTCGGTACTCTTCAGGAGGTCATCCAGCCCCCTAACTTGATTGAGAATCAAATCACCTCATTCAATGAATTCCTACAACTAGACACCGCGGTCAGTCAGCGGAAAAATGTCGGCTTGGAAGCCGTATTCCGCGAAGTATTCCCCATCGAATCCTACGATGGACGCTGCACCCTCGAGTATCTCAGCTACAGCATGACTGAGTCTCGTATGACTGAACTCGAGTGCATCCGCGAAGGGGTTACTTATTCTATCTCTCTCTACGTAAAGTTGCGTCTTCGCGAAGAGGATCAAATCAAGGATGAAGAGATTTATATGGGAGAATTGCCAGCGGTCACCGAGCGCGGCTCTTTCATCATCAATGGCGCTGAGCGTGTTATCGTGAGTCAACTCCATCGCTCTCCCGGTCTTTGCTTTGAAGAATCACCGCACACCAGCGGTAAAATGCTCCACGCATTCCGGATCATTCCTGACCGAGGGACCTGGCTCGAAGTTCAATTCGACCAAAACGACCTCCTCTATGTTTACTTAGATCGTCGTCGCCGTCGTCGCAAATTCCTCATCACCACTCTCTTACGTGCGCTCGGATACAGCTCTGACTCTGACATCCTCGGCTTGTTTTATGAAGTACAGGACATCGCAGCATCTGAGCTTTTGAGCCACGACACGGTCTCTCACCTAGTGCTCGTAGAAGATATGGTTGATGCTGAGAAAGGCATCGTTTTAGCCCGTGCCTTTGAACCGCTCACCAAAACCATCGTCCGCTCTATCGATCAAACTGGCGCCGACAAAGTCCGCGTCATTGACACCACCGTCGACGATGGAGCGATTATCCGCGCTCTCAAGAAAGATCCAACGCGGAACGAAGAAGAAGCGCTCAAGGACATTTACAAGCGCTTGCGCCCAGGTGAGCCACCGACAACTGCGAACGCAAAGGCTCTTATCAAGCGACTCTTCCTTGATCCGAAGCGCTATGATCTGGGACGCGTTGGCCGCTACAAGATCAATCAAAAGCTCAAACTCGATACGGACATCGAGTACCGATTGATTAACGTAGAAGACATCGTTCACTCGACAAAATACCTCACCAAGCTCAAGCGTGGGGAAGGCTTCGTAGATGATATTGATCATCTCGGATCTCGCCGCGTGCGGACCGTTGGCGAGCTACTCGCGAACCAGTGCCGCATTGGCTTGGCTCGCACCGAGCGTCTGGTCAAGGAGCGTATGACACTTTATGATCAAAGCGTGGATTCAATTACCCCACAAAAATTGATCAATCCGAAAGCTTTGAGTACGGTCATTCGTGACTTCTTCTCGCGGAGTCAGCTCAGCCAGTTCATGGACCAGATCAATCCTCTGGCAGAACTCACCCACAAGCGTCGGCTTTCGGCGCTCGGTCCAGGGGGCTTGAATCGTGAACGTGCCGGTTTCGAAGTGCGCGACGTACACCCTTCGCACTACGGACGCATTTGCCCGATTGAAACTCCTGAAGGCCCGAACATCGGCCTGATTAATTCACTTTCGACCTATGCCCGCATCAATGAATTCGGCTTTATCGAGGCACCTTATCGCAAGGTAGAAAACGGCAAAGTTTCGGACGACATTGAATACCTCAACGCGGACCAAGAAGAGCCACACATTGTCGCTCAGGCCAACTCCATCATCGGTGAAGATAGTATGCTGCAAGGCAAGGTCACTGCGCGTTTCCGAGATGAGGTCCTTGAGGTCGAGCCAGAAAAGATCGACTACATGGACGTATCGCCCAAGCAAGTGGTTTCAGTCGCTGCCGGGATGATCCCATTCCTCGAGCACGACGATGCAAACCGGGCCCTCATGGGATCCAACATGCAACGTCAAGGAGTGCCGCTCCTCCGCACCGAGGCTCCCTTCGTGGGAACGGGTATTGAAAACCGCGTAGCTGCCGACTCGCGCTCTGTTGAAATTGCACAGGCAGATGGAGTCGTTGCGAAGTGCGACGCTCGCATGATTGTCGTAACCCCCGATGGCGAACTCCCGAAAAATTTCGATCGCAATCCGAAGACGGACGAAAAGAAGGGCATCTACGTCCACAAGCTTCGTAAGTTCATGCGTTCAAATGCCGGCACCTGCTTCAATCAACGCCCAATTGTCAAAGGTGGACAGGTTGTGAAAAAGGGTGCGATCCTTGCGGATGGTGCTGCGACCGACCAAGGCGATATCGCGCTCGGGCGCAACATCCTCGTGGCCTTCATGCCGTGGAATGGATACAACTTCGAAGATGCGATTCTCATCTCCGAAAAGATCCTCAAGGACGACATCTTCACTTCGGTTCACATCGAAGAGTTCGATGTAACGGCTCGTGACACCAAACTTGGGCCTGAAGAAATCACGCGCGATATTCCAAACGTCGGTGAAGAAGCCCTCAAAAACCTCAACCACGACGGCGTGATCCGCATTGGTGCTGAGGTGAAGCCGGGTGATATCCTCGTGGGTAAAATCACTCCAAAATCTGAGACCGAGCTGGCGCCGGAAGAAAAGCTCTTACGCGCGATCTTCGGCGAAAAGGCAGCGGATGTGAAAGATACCTCTCTCCTGGTCCCATCAGGCGTCAGTGGAATCGTCATGGACGTGAAAGTCTCTTCACGCCTCGATGCCGAAAAAGAAAAGCTTTCGCCGAGTGACCGTCGCCGCCAGATCAAAAAGATCAATGAAGAGTATCGAGCGCAGACTGACCGTCTCCGCGAAGACCTTACAGAGTCTCTCTCGAATATCCTCTTGGGCGAAAAGATTCCCTTGGATGTCAAGAATAGTGACACCAACGAAGTCATCATTCCGGCGAACCGCAAGATCACCAAGACCTTACTTCGCCGCCTGGCTGCCGTATCCAAGAACATCGAGATCGATCCATCACCGGTTCGTATCAAGATCATGGAAATCGTGGGCAACTACCAGAGTAAGTTCGACGAGTTCGAAGGTGACCGCGAGCGGCGCATCGCCAACATCGAGAGCGGTGATGATGTTGACTCCGGTGTTGTTAAAAACGTGAAGGTCTATATCGCGACCAAGCGCAAGATGCAGGTCGGCGACAAAATGGCAGGGCGTCACGGGAATAAGGGCGTGGTTGCGAAGATCGTTCCCGAGGAAGATATGCCTTATCTCCCAGACGGAACTCCGATTGAGATCTGCTTGAATCCTCTTGGCGTGCCCTCGCGTATGAACGTTGGGCAGGTATTGGAAACGCACTTAGGCTGGGCTTGTAAGAAACTCGGCATGAAGGTGGCGACTCCAGTCTTTGATGGTATCCCGGAAGATAAGATCTGGGAGTATATGCGTGACGCGAAGCTCCCGGAGACCGGCAAATCGATGCTATTCGATGGTCGCTCTGGAGATGCATTCGATCAACCAGTCGTGGTCGGCTACATGTATATGCTCAAGCTAAACCACTTGGTTGCCTCGAAGATTCACGCCCGGGCGGTTGGTCCTTACAGTCTCATCACGCAACAGCCATTGGGTGGTAAGGCTCAATATGGGGGACAGCGTTTCGGAGAGATGGAGGTATGGGCCCTCGAAGCATACGGTGCGGCCTACACTCTCCAAGAACTCCTCACTGTGAAGTCTGATGACGTCCAAGGGCGCACTAAGATTTACGAAAATCTGGTCAAGGGGGACAATTCCCTCCAGGCCGGCACCCCTCAGTCATTCAATGTCTTGATGAAAGAAATGCAGTCCCTCTGTCTCGACGTTCGCCTGACTAAGGAATCCACCCTCGACGTAATTTAATTCAACCGCAAACGCACACAATTAATGAGTACGCAAGAACTCCAGGAATCCCTCGGATTGGAAGCTGATCAGTCTTTTGACAGCGTATCTATCACCGTGTCGTCTCCCGACACGATCCGCTCATGGTCACGCGGCGAAGTCAAAAATCCAGAGACCATCAATTACCGGACTTTCAAGCCAGAGCCTGGCGGTCTCTTTTGCCAGCGCATTTTCGGCCCTGTTCGCGACTACGAATGTGCCTGTGGGAAATACAAGCGCATCAAATACAAGGGTGTAGTCTGTGACCGCTGTGGCGTAGAGGTCACGGTATCTCGCGTTCGTCGCGAGCGGATGGGACACATCGAGCTAGCGGTCCCGGTCTCTCACATTTGGTTCCTCAAGAGTATGCCAAGTCGCCTTGGACTGCTTCTTGACGTGACGGCACGTAATCTTGAGCGCGTCATCTACTACGAAAACTACATGGTAGTCGATCCTGGCAAAACGCCTCTCGAAGAGAAGCAACTCCTCACCGAGCAAGAGTATCTCCAAGCTTGCGATGAATACGGTGACGACGCCTTCGTTGCCCGCATGGGTGCTGAAGCCCTGCGCGACGTATTGGAGCGCATGGATCTGGAGAGCGTGGTGGATGAACTCAACGAGCAAATGCACGCTACCCGCTCGAAGCAGATCAAGAAGAAGATCTCTAAGCGTCTCAAAGTCATCCAAGGATTCATCGGCTCGGGCACGCGCCCAGAGTGGATGGTGTTGGAAGTACTTCCTGTAGTGCCACCAGACCTACGTCCCTTGGTACCCCTCGAAGGTGGCCGTTTCGCGACCTCTGACTTGAACGACCTTTACCGTCGTGTGATCAACCGGAACAATCGCCTTAAGAACCTGCTTCAACTCAAGACTCCGGACGTCATTATCCACAATGAGAAGCGCATGCTTCAGGAAGCTGTGGACGCACTTTTCGACAACGGTCGTCATGGCCGCGCTGTTACAGGTGCCGGTAACCGTCCACTCAAGTCTTTGAGTGACATGCTCAAAGGTAAGCAAGGTCGCTTCCGTCAAAACTCCTTGGTAAGCGTGTAGACTACTCTGGCCGTTCGGTAATTGTGATCGGTCCTGAGTTGAAGCTGCACCAGTGCGGACTTCCTAAAA
>JBCCBL010000016.1:0-19492 GCA_039034055.1 Verrucomicrobiota bacterium
CGTCAAGAAGGCACGACCGTCATTTTCAGCACTCATGACATGTCGACAGCCGAGCAGATGTGTGATCGCATATTTATGATTTACCAAGGCAACAAGGTCCTCGATGGGAGCCTAAAAGAAATACAAGACCACTACAGTTTGGATACCATTCGCCTACGTATGAGCGGCCCTGCGATCAAGCCAGGCCAGATCGAGGGAATCGCATCAGTCAACAATCTCGGTCAAGAACAACACCTGCGCCTCCAAGAAGGCGTTTTGCCGCAGACTATATTGAATAAGTTGATACCTCTTGGCGATATCCATCACTTTGAGGCAGTCACACCAAGCCTGCATGAAATCTTCATACGCATCGCATCACCCGATCCGGTCGATCTCGAGGATGCAATAGAAGGAGTCCATCATGCGTAGTCTATGGCTCATCGCAAAGCGAGAATACCTTGCAACAGTCCGGACCAAAGCGTTCATCATCAGCCTAATTATCCTTCCGATCCTCTGGGGCGGAGGGTTTGTCGCAAGCACCCTCCTCGAAGACCAGGTCGATGTGAAAGATCGCCGCATCGTCCTACTCGACTTTACCGGGAGACTGTCGGAGACGATCCTAATGGCGGCCGAAGAACGTAATGCCACCAGCATACACAATGCAAATGGTGAAAAAATCGCCCCAGCCTACCTATTCGAAACCAAAGACACTCAGGAGAAACCGATTGACCAACTCCGCCTCGAATATTCTGACCAAGTCCGCAACAATGAACTTTTCGGGTTCGTCGAGATCGGTTCTGGAGTCCTCAAGCCTGAGACCGCCCATCCAGATGCGTCGATCAGCTTGTATTCAAAAAATCCTGCTATGGATGACATGCGAGGTTGGCTGCGCAATATCATCAATAGCAAAGTGCGCGAGATCCACTTGCAGGCTCTTGGGCTAGACCCGACAGAACTCGCCTACGTATTCAAGAGGCATGCAGTCGACGGAATGAAGCTTGTCGAATTGGATAAGTCTGGTGAAGTCAGCGAGGCGGAGCGTGCCAGCGAAATCGAGAGTTACGGCGTCCCCTTCGGATTTCTATTCTTGATGTATGTGCTGACCATGATGGGAGCTACCCCACTCCTCAGCTCCGTGATGGAAGAAAAAAATCAGCATATCGCGGAAACCTTGCTGAGTTCGGCGTCGCCCTTCCAATTTATGTTCGGCAAGGTCGTAGGCTGCGTTGCAGTATCTTTGACCAGTTCGAGCATCTATGTTGCCGGAGTCGTTGCCCTTCTCGCTCGCTTAGAAGTCCTTTCAATGATCCCGATGTATCTGCTACCATGGCTATTCATCTACATCATCCTAATCACACTGATGATCGGATCGATGATGGCAGCAATCGGAGCCGCGTGCTCGGATTTGAAAGAAGCCCAGAACTACATGTTTCCTGCGCTGCTTCCGGTCTTGGTCCCGCTGGTCCTCGGCTTTGTTGTGATCCGAGAGCCTAGCAGTGGTTTTTCTACCTTCGTTTCACTCATCCCTCCATTCACGCCAATGCTGATGATGGTTCGGCAGAGTATTCCAGGCGGCTCGGAGATCTGGCAAATCATATTGGGCCTCCTCGGCTCGGGGCTATTCACCCTCTTCGTGATATGGGTCGGCAGTCGGATCTTTCGCGTTGGGATTCTCTTGAAAGGCAAAGCCCCTGGATTCTCGACCCTGGTTAAATGGGCCATCAAAGGCTGACCCTTTGGAGACATTCCCAGAAAGCCGAAACTTAGTCTTCTTTTTGGATTGCCAGATCAGATTCTAGCCTCAATGTTCTTCCGCTTATGACCACCGAAGAAACACCAACCCGTTCACGCAACGTGCTCGATCTGACTTTCCGAGACACGGAGTGGTTGAGCCGTTATGTTACTGACACCGGCAAAATCCTTCCACGCCGTATCACTGGCCTCACCGCCAAGCAGCAACGCCATATTGCCCGCATCATTAAACAAGCGCGCAACATGTTGTTGATGAAGTAAGCCCATCGGGGACCCTTGTTTCAGCGCCGAACACTCGGTGAACACCCAAATACTTTCCGGTTCAGATGAGTCTCATCTGGACCTTTTTGTTGATAGCCTTCGCCAGGGTCTACCGATTGCCGTACCCACTGAGACGGTCTACGGGCTGGCTGCTCCCGCTACCGACGAATCCGCCCTAGAACAAATATACAAGATCAAGGGGCGACCGCTCAATGATCCCCTGATTCTGCATATCGCAGATCCTTCCTGGCTATCGACCTGGGCCACAGATTTCGACCCAGGTATCGTCGCTAAACTTGCTGAAATGTTCTGGCCAGGTCCCCTTACGCTTGTCCTTAAAAAACAGGATCAAGTGCCCGATCTCGCTACCGCCGGACTTCCCACCGCCGGATTCCGCATACCTAGGCATCCTGATTTCCTGGAAATTATCCAACGCTGCCGCGTGCCGCTCGCTGCACCCAGTGCCAACCCATTTTCCTACATCAGTCCCACCCGAGCTGAACACGTCCTAGCGACCCTCGGCGGCCAGATTCCATACATCGTTGACGGGGGACCCTGTGAAGAAGGCATAGAGTCCACCATCCTAGACCTCTCCAATCCCGAGCATCCAAAAATCCTCCGACCCGGACCGATTGCCAGCGAAGACATCGCCAAAGTCTTAAATACTGAATCCCTGGCCGCGCTGCCGAAAAAGCCTGAATCCCATGCACAGCTCGCTCCCGGAAACTTCTCTAAACACTACGCTCCTCGCAAACCAATCTCCGCGACGAGCGTAGGCGACCGCCATCCATTCACCCAAAAAGACGCGCTACTCTTCTGTCGCCCTGCCCAGAAATTCAACCCCCAAGGCCCTGCCAAATCCTTCAATCTCGGGGACCCCTCAGACATTCGAGCAATCAGGCGAAATTTGTATCATACCCTCAACAGCCTCGATGCCGACACATCCGTTGAGCGCATTTTTTTAGTCGATTGGCCGAACACATTCAACGATCCCGGACTAGACGATCGCGTGCGACGAGCCTTGAGCCAGGGATAAACAATCCCTCGTTCCAGCGTTTATCCAAGATCTTTCAGAGCCAGAAAATTTAAATCTAATCTTCTTTGAGGTCCCCCTGAGCCGTGAAAGATCCTGTGATCCAATAGACTAGGAGATACACCATCGGGGTATCCACCGCAGCAACCAGGATTTTCAGAATAAAAGCTCCGAGGACGATTCCCGGCAATACGTCGTTCGGTATCACGCCGTAGAATGCAATCGTGTAAAAAAGAACCGTATCGAAAAACTGAGAACCCCAAGTCGAAAGGTTATTACGCAGCCACAGCATTTTGGAGCCGGTTCGTTTCTTGATCCACTCGAACACGAAGATATCCCACAATTGGGCAAAGATGGTCGCCACCATCGAACCCGCGACCACACGCGGGGCTCCTTTAAAAATCGCATTGTATTCCTCGTGGAAAGGCCAACTTGCGGCGGATGGCAACTTCGTCGCTAAGTAAACTAATACAGTGCTCAGAGCATACATAACGAAGCCTAAATAGACCATGAAACGAGCCCGCTTTGCCCCCCAGACTTCGGCCACCGCATCCGTGCACGGAAAGGTAAATGCGTGCACAAAGGAACCGTAACTGAAACCAAGGATTCCGAGGCCCAACCAGCTCATGTCCAGGGAAACAAGCTTAACCGTGAGCAACTGAAGCATACCCCAAAAACCGACATAAAAACCCAGCAATATGCCATACTTTCGCTCCATTTTCTCCTGTTGCATAAACGCCCGTTAGCATCCGCCAAGCCACATACCCGAGCACGTATTCTGCTGAAGAATGTCATGGATTCATCCCTCTATCAAAAACTCCTCAAACTCCCCAAAGTTGAGCTACACAACCACCTTGAAGGGGGTTCGATGTATCCAGATCTAGCGCTGAAATTCGCAAAGCGAAATGGAATGACCCTACCGTTCAGGGATGAAACATCCGCTAAGGATTTTTATTCATTCACCTCGCTCGATCAATTTATCGACATCTTGAGGACTACCGTGAGCACCCTGAACACTGCGGAAGACTACGCCGATGCCGCAGAACGCCAGGGAGTCGAGGCGGCCAAGCAAAACATCCTCTATCATGAGCTATTCGTGACCTATGGACTGGTATCACGACGCGGAGTCGCTTGGGAAGCGATTGTCGAAGGGCTCGAAGAGGGAATTAAGCGCAATCGGGAAAAGCATGGGGTGCACACTGCATTCATTTGTGACCTGGATCGAACCCTCCCGGAACCAACTGCCCTCGAACACGTAAAACTCGCAGAGCGCGACCGCGAAAAAGCAGGTATCATTGGCATCGGTCTAGACTGCCAAGAGCGCGGCTACCCCGCTATCCGCCTAAAATCCAGTTTCGACTATGCCAAGAGCACCGGCTTTCGACTCACTGCCCACGCCGGAGAAGACGGCGGCCCGGCGAGTGTCTGGGACGCCCTAAGTTGCGGAGTGGAGCGGATTGAGCACGGTGTGCAATCCTACGAAGACCCCACGCTCATGAAGCACCTTGCTGAGCATCAAATCCTCCTAACAGTCTGTCCGATTAGCAATATTCAGCTAAAAGTCTTCCCGAACATGCAGAACCACTCCATTCCCAAATTGGTCGAGGCGGGGATCCCCATCTGCGTGAATTCTGACGATCCTCCGATGTTTGATTGTCAACTTATGGACGAAATCATCGCCATTGAAGAAACCTTCGGGTTCGGGGAAGACAAGCTAGTGGACATGCTCCGCAACGCGATCAAGTTCTCCTTCATGGATACTCAACTAAAAGAAACGTTCTTACAAAACTTCGAGGCTACTCTCTCAGAAAATTGAATGATTAAATACGATCGCGGAGCCGCCCACTCGTGATGAATTTTGAAGGATTGAGCAAAAATTTTGAATACACTACACAAATCCAAGCTCCCTTGTCGCTCTGTCCGAGATGAATGACTCAGGCTCTTTTTGGAAATCAATTTTCCGCTCAAACTTTCAGATACCCATGAAATCAATGACTTGCGCGCTCACCTCACTATCTTTGCTTTTGGCATTTGGACTCCATGCCAACGAATCTCAAAACCGAGAGCACGCACAATCCAGCGTCTCGGTAGTTTTCGTCGATCCAGAAAATTTCACCGATGTTCAATCCGCATATGGCAACCTTGAGAAAACCTGCTTAGAATTGGCCCGATCAATCCAGACTGAGTTGGGACAACAAGTTCGCGACTCATTTGGCAAAGGCGCCGTATTGTCTCTGGTAGTCTCCGACATTGATCGTGCCGGACGCCTTTCCAACATCGGTATTCAAAATATTCGTATTCTCAAAACAGCACTTCGACCAAAAATCACGTTTTCCTACATCATTACAGGGGCTGATACTGAGGTCATTACTCGAGGTATCCAAAGTCTTGATGATCAAAAACGCCTTGGCTTCGATACGGCAATCGCCCCAAATGGCCCATTCGGCCAAGAGTGCGCAATGCTGGCTGCCTGGCTCAGCGGTCTTAAAGCATCTGCAGAATCAGCGGTCAGTTGAACAATAGGCTTTGAGTCGACTGCTGAAATGTATTTTTGATTCAATACAAAGCTACCAACTTCGCAAGCCACTGATGTAGCGGAATCAGTTCACCATTCCGCACAAGCATCGTAACAAATTTAGGCTAACTTACTCACCTCGACGGAAACTTCCATTTTATCAACCGGCGCTCCTCGGTAAGTGCCAGAAATAGGCCGAGCATCCCCATAATCACGACCGCGCGCCATCGTAATGTAATTCTCATTAACCAAGCGATTGTGAGTCGGATCAAAAGCGATCCACCCGACTTCTGGAATGAACGCTTCGACCCAAGCATGGGAAGCCATTGATGAAAGCCCTTCCGCAGTCTGTCTTTGTGATTCGGGTACATATAGATACCCACTAACATACCTCACGGGTATCGACAAGGAACGCGCCGCCGCGATAAGTACGTGTGCATAGTCCTGACAGACTCCCTTACGCTTTGCGAAGGCTTCATCAGCTAAAGTGTATACCTCAGTCTCACCTGGAACATATTCAAAATATTCATATACGCGGCGATTGATCTCGTTCATGAAATGCCAATAACCGTCAGTCTCGGCAAAGCAATCCATAGCAAAGCGCCAAATATTACCATTTGCCGACGTGTAATGGCTCGGCATAACATAGTCATAAATATTCTCCACAACTGCAGCCTGTTTGAGTGAAGATATCGGAATCGGGTTGAGTGCTTTCGCACGCTCTACATCTGGAGCCTGCGTGCCCAAAATTTCCACCTCGGCATCCGAACATACCGTCAACGCTCCGTGCGTTGAGGCAATCTCGAAAGAATAGACCCGGTTACCGTAAAAATCCTTATATGTCCGTGTGGACGCCTGCTCGCTAACCGTCAGTTCAAAACTGCAGCACTTCTGAAAACGATCATCAATCGGTTGAAGCCGCGCTTCATTGAAACTCTCGCGAACGGGTCCCTGATATAGATACGAGGTCTTATGGTTGATGGCGAATTTCATAGGTAGACGGAGGATACAGCGTCCAAACAATCCTAATCATAACCTAATCTTCCTGATCAGCAAAAAGATGCGCGATTTGAGGGACGATTTTCTCTCGCTGCCCGCTCACTAATCGAACGAAATAAGGATCTTCCTCACCCATCATATCAGGCTCTTCCTCGATCTCAGGATCGAACTCAAATTCCGGTTCGACCACATCGAATGCGAGCGAAACGCGCCTCGGCTCTGGATCTAATGCAAGAGCGGGATTGTCGAGCTTCCCTTTCTTAACCAAAAAGAAGAGACAAGGGAAATGCTGCTTGGTGTAGCGATTCTGGAAATCCTGAACCCAGCGCGGAGAGACTCCCTGGCGATGATTGAGCAGCACGCAATCGGTGAAGTGGATGCAGGCATCCAGCCAGCGCTCGTACTCGTACCCCTGATGAGCACTGACCCTTGCACAATCGACAACCGTCAAAATACGAGCCATCCTAAAATCCATCTCATCAATGAATCGCGTCAACGCTTCGATTTGATCGACCGGGCTTCGCAGGGGTTCTGCAACGATAAAGATAGCATCGTCCCCAGAGCCAGCCCCAGGATTCAGGGCATCACATTGGATCGATCCCGAGTCCTCATCCCAACTCCAAGGGATCAGGGTACAGACGTCAGACGCCTGAATCGCTCGTGCTTCGGAGGTGTCGGTATCATTTCTCGACATCAAGACCACATTGTTGCGTCCCGGCGCTTGCCCGTTTTCCAGGATGTCCAAAAGCACGCCTCGTCGACCCGAACCAGGCGTCCCGAGTATTAAGAAAAGGTGAGGTCGACCAGCCATCAAGGTCTTACTTTTCCGTAGAAAAGGTCTTTGATTGGGCGTGGAATCGCATCCAATGGTCGATGATCACGAGCGCCGTCATCGATTCGACAATGGGAACGGCCCTCGGTACGACACAGGGATCATGCCGACCTTTGCCCTCGATCTCGACTGCTTTGCCTTCGCTATCAACCGTGCTTTGCGCAGAGCGAACCGTCGCAGTCGGCTTGAAAGCGACATTAAAATATAGCTCCTCGCCATTGGAAATTCCGCCCTGAACGCCCCCAGAGCGATTGGTCGTAGTGGCCACATTTCCCGAAGCATCTGTCGTGAAAAGGTCATTGTGCTCTAGACCTGTCATGCGGGTGCCAGCAAAGCCCGAGCCCACTTCAAAGCCTTTCGTGGCTGGCAGCGAGAGCATCGCCTTGGCTAGATCGGCCTCAAGCCGATCGAAGACAGGATCTCCAAGCCCCACTGGTAGGCCCTGCACCTTGCATTGGATGCGCCCGCCGACACTGTTTCCCTGATTACGCACCTCTTTGATGCGCTCGATCATCGACTCCGCTGTCTTCGCATCGGGACAGCGAACTGGTGTCGCCTCAACGGCATCGAGAGAGGGAAACTCTGAAATCTCTGGAGAATCGATGGTATGGATACTCGAAACAAAAGCGCGAATCTCTACCCCTTTGGCCGACAAGACCTTTTTTGCGATAGCCCCCGCAGCGACGCGCCCAATCGTTTCACGAGCTGAAGAGCGTCCGCCTCCCTCTGGATTCCTCAAGCCGTATTTTGCTTCATAGGTATAGTCCGCGTGCGATGGGCGAAATTTGTCCCTCATCTCGTCATAGGCCGATGGATTATGATCCTTGTTAGCAACCATCATCGCAATGGGAGTTCCCAGGGTCTTTCCCTGATAGACACCCGATACAATAGTCACCGCATCTGCTTCCTTGCGAGGCGTTGAAATGCGACTCTGTCCAGGCTTGCGCCGATCCAGCTCGAACTGAATTTCCGCTTCGGTGATTTCAATCCCAGGTGGGCATCCGTCCAGCACCACGCCGACGCCTCCACCATGGCTCTCGCCCCATGTTGAAATCTTAAATAGTGTACCGAATGTGCTTCCCATGATCTGTAATCTGGAAGCATGCCGTCCAAAAAATGCACTCGTCAAACCTTCTCCACGTCAATTTCTAATGAACCGTTCATACAATTCACACATTATTGATTTAATTAAAGGTTCTCAGACCGAATTCTATAACAGCCACCCTGACCTAGGCTAACTGCCCGTAACCATGCTTCCCACAGAAGATCGCATCGCCATTTTCAGCGATGTCCACGCCAACATCCATGCACTCCAAGCTGTTCTTGAGGATGCCTTCCTCATGGACGTGGAGCGCCACATTTGTCTGGGCGATATCGTGGGTTATGGCGCTTACCCGGCCGAGTGTTTGAATATGATCCGCGATCTCGATTGTCCCGTAGTTCAAGGAAATCACGACTGGATGACGGCGGTGGAACTCCCGACTGACACCCTCATGACCGGTGCCGTTGCAGGAGTGCTATATTCCAAAGGAGTGCTCGATAAGGAGCAAATAGATTATCTCGGAGCCTTACCACGGGTCCTCGAAATGGAAGATCTTACCTTGTCTCATGCCTCCTTGAGCAAGGATGAAGAATGGGGATACATTTTTTCAACCGTTGCAGCCGAAGATCACATGAGCCAGCAGCGCACATGGTTATCCTTTATGGGCCACACCCATGTCCCGGTGGCATACAGCCTCAGCGAACAGGATATCGGAGAGACCTTTTTAAGCTACGAAAATGTAATCGAGGCCTCTTTGATCGACGGACTACAATTGGATTGTCGTCTGACAACCACTATCAACGTCGGTTCGGTCGGTCAGCCCCGCGACGGAGATCCGCGGGCCGCTTACATTATTTATTCCCCTTCCCAAAGAACTGCCCTCCTAAGACGGGTCCTCTACGATATCCAGAGTGCCCAGAAGGCTATCCTGGAGACCGAGCTGCCACTGTTTTCCGCACAGAGGCTTGAGATTGGCGAATAGGCGGCTTCCTTACTCAATGAAGAGCTTCGCGAAAAGCTTGGGAATTTTCTGAGTCGCACCCGCGAACATACTTTTTGAGATTGCCAGATCAGCATATAATTCACAGGCTTTTCAGCTTTTCTGCGAACAAAACAATCAGTCATGGGTAAAAATCTATTCGAAAAAGTCTGGGATGCGCACGCTGTGCGTACTCTCTCTAATGGACAGACTCAGCTTCTTATTGGCACACACCTTATCCATGAAGTGACCAGCCCCCAGGCCTTCGGCATGCTCCGCGACCTCAAAGTCCCCGTGAAAATGCCTCATCGTACCTTCGCTACGGTAGATCATATCGTTCCAACAAACGAAGTCGCCGAGCCCTACTCGGATCCTTTGGCCGATGCGATGATCAAGGAGCTTCGCAAAAATTGCGCGGAAAACGACATCACATTTTTCGACACTAACACCGGCAAACAAGGGGTCGTCCACATCGTGGGTCCAGAGCAAGGCATCACCCAACCTGGAACTACTATTGCCTGTGGAGACTCGCATACCTCAACTCACGGTGCTTTTGGAGCCATCGCATTCGGTATTGGCACCAGCATGGTCCGTGATGTCTTGGCCACCCAGACGATCTCACTGGGCTCGCTTAGAGTACGCCGCATCGAGGTAAACGGCGAACTCGCACCTGGGGTTTATGCGAAAGACGTGATCCTACATATTATCCGCAAGCTCGGCGTGAATGGCGGCACCGGCTATGCGTATGAATACGCCGGAGAGGTCTTCGACAATTTCACCATGGAAGAGCGCATGACTGTATGCAATATGTCGATCGAAGGAGGTGCTCGCGTTGGTTATGTGAATCCCGACCAGAAGACGTTCGATTATTTGCAGGGCAGACCCTTTGCTCCGAAAGGTGAAGCCTGGGACGCCGCGGTTGAGGGCTGGAAGGCGGTCGCCTCAGATCCTGATGCAGAATACGATGATGTGGTCACCTTCGAAGCCGCAGACATTGCACCGACCGTTACCTGGGG
The DNA here is from genome assembly GCA_039034055.1 of Verrucomicrobiota bacterium. Lineage (GTDB taxonomy): Bacteria > Verrucomicrobiota > Verrucomicrobiia > Opitutales > JABSRG01 > JBCCBL01. Next base: position 10,409 of record JBCCBL010000016.1, read on the forward strand.
TATCAATCCTTCACAAGGTATCTTCATTGATGAAGAAATTCCCTCGATCCAGGACGGGAATACCGAGAGTGAACGCGCAGGCATCGCCGAGGCCCTGGAATACATGAAGTTTGATGGAAGATCCCCCATCAAAGGAAAAAAGATCGACGTGGCCTTCATCGGTTCCTGCACCAATGGTCGACTCTCCGACTTGGAGGAGGTCGCGCGTTACGTCGAAGGCCACAAAGTGGCTGAGCACGTCAAAGCGATCGTCGTTCCCGGATCGCAGGTCGTAGCCAAGATCGCAATCGACAAAGGGCTCGACAGGATTTTTTCCGATGCAGGCTTTGAATGGCGGGGTGCCGGTTGCTCGATGTGTCTGGCTATGAATCCGGACAAACTGATCGGCGATCAATTGGCCGCGAGTTCTTCCAATCGCAACTTTAAAGGTCGTCAGGGAAGTCCAACTGGCAGGACACTGCTAATGAGCCCGCTAATGGTTGCCGCCGCCGCGGTCGAAGGACAGGTCGCTGACGCCCGGGAAACCTTCGGAATCCTAGAACCCGCGCTGGCTTAAGCGAATACAACTCTCGCGAATTTCGATAAATCCATGGCACTGAAAAAAATCACCCAAGTCAGCGGCACCGGCGTCTACATCGCAGGCGACGATATCGACACCGACCGTATCATCCCGGCCCGCTTCATGAAATGCGTCACCTTCGACACCCTCGGAGAATTCATGTTTTACGACGTCCGCAAAGACGCTGAAGGCAATGACCGCGAACACCCGCTCAACGATCCGAAGTTCGCGGGCTCATCAATCATCATTTCAGGAAACAATTTTGGATGCGGCAGCTCCCGCGAACATGCGCCACAGGCTATCTTTCGCGCCGGATTCAACGCGGTTATTGCCGAAGGCTATGCAGAGATTTTCTTCGGCAATTCGACAAACCTAGGCATCCCGTGCGTGAATGCTTCCAAAGAAGACATTCAGACTCTGGTTGCCGCGATAGAAGCTGAGCCCAAGATTGAAATCACGATAGACCTCGAAAACTCAGAAATTCGCTTTGGTGAAGATTCGATTCAATGCTCGATTCGCGACGGAGCACGCCTGGCCTTGACCAACGGAAAATGGGATCCTATCGGCGAACTCCTCGAAGGCGCCAAGGCCGTCACCGCAACCGCCGCAAATCTGCCCTATACCGCGGCCTAGTCTTCGTAAAATTCGGATGCGTCAATCCTGACTTAGAGATCACGGATTGCTATACAAGGTTGCACCGGGCCTCCGCTAAAACCCCTGCACCTGAAAAAGCCCTGTCACACTTTTATTTACGTGAATGCGATTAATCGCTTCGCCAAGGAGGGGCGCGATGCTGATCCGAGTAATGATTTCGGGATCGGTGCTCCGTGGAAGCGTCGTATTGGTAGTCATGAGGTGATCCAAGGGACAATCCTCGGCAGACAGGCGCTCGCGAGCGGTGTCATTTAAGACCCCATGGGTCACCGCGGCTCTCACACTGCGAGCGCCTTTTTCTTTAAGGATTTTCGCTGCAGCGACCAGGGTGCCTGCAGTCTCAGTCATATCATCAATCAATAAAACATCCTTATCCTCGCAGTCTCCGATCACGTTGACCGCCTCGACCGTCATCGCATCCATCCGGCGTTTTGCGACAAAGCCCATCGGTGCTCCGAGCATTTGAGCATAAGCCGCAGTCATTTTCATCCCCCCCACATCTGGGGAGAAGAGGACCAAATTGGGGTCACGGAAGGCCTTGAGGTGATCAAAAATAATCGGTGAGGCGTAGAGATGGTCCACCGGAATATCGAAAAAGCCCTGGATCTGTTGGGCATGCAAATCGACGGTCAAAACGCGATCTGCTCCAGCAGAGGTAATCAAATTGGCTACCAATTTCGAGGTAATCGGGACGCGCGGCTTGTCCTTGCGATCCTGGCGAGCGTATCCGTAAAAAGGAATTACCGTGGTGATACGCGCGGCTGAGGCGCGTTTCGCCGCATCGATCATGATCAGCAGTTCCATCAAATGATGGTTTGCTGGGTGTGACGTCGACTGCACGATAAATACATCATCGCCCCGAACGTTCTCGTTTATTCTGACAAAACTCTCACCGTCTGGGAAAACTTCCACAGTGATGTCTCCTATCGGGACTCCGATTGCGTCGCAGATTTCGTTGACGAGCGGTTTGTTGGAATTACCTGAGAAAATTTTGAATGAAGACATGACTACGAGAAGGGGCCAAGCCGCCAGCACCCACGACCTTCTGACGGAGGTCTCACAGATAGAAGAATCCTATATCAGGTCGAGGGAAATTTAACGACCCTTCGGTCCAGGCGCCCCGATAAATGCGATTGAGTCAAACAGAAGAGTTAAGCCGAGATGCTCTCGGCCTTCAGTTCCCTGAGTTCATCATTCGACCAGATCTTCCTACGCCAGCGGGCGTTCTTGGAGGACATATCAATCTGGTAGAAGCCATCGTTGTGGCTCATGGTTGTGATACCAAGGATCTCCCCAAGTTGGAGAGCCAGCCACTTTTCGATTTTCAGCACCACAAGTTTTTTACGCAAACGGCCTTGAGTATCTCGATTTAAAATCGTCGGAATCGTATTCAAGGTAAGAATTTCGTCGATGGCTGTATTGGCCATCTTCAATCGCCCATCATCGCTCGCATGGAAATGAGTCAACGCGAAGACCGCGCGTTTCAAGTCCACCCGGCGCAGGAATTGACAAGCTTTCACCACGGTAGAGCCAGACCGCACCATATCATCGAACAAGACGAGTTCATGCCCCGCAATACTATCCAGTGGCACTTCACAATCACGATGCAGCTTTATATCTACCTTGTGTTCTCCAGTGCGCTCTTTATCGAGCGTCAAGAACTTCGCACTCGGCAAATTGATACGGCGGTAAATCTCTTCGACAAACGGACGTGCACCTTCGTCAGGTGCGCACAAAACCAAGCCCTCGCCTAAAGGGCCGTAATTCACAATATTGGAGTTTTTGAGGTAATCGATATAGATATCGTAAGGGATGAGATTGTGGAATTTTCCGCCAAAAACATCGCTGAACATGGCCTGAACAGAATGAGAGTGGTTGTGGACAGTGACCACGCGATCCACTCCCGAAATCTTCAACATCTCCGCGTAAAGTTTCGAGGTGAAGGGTTGCCCATCGAATTTTTTGAGATCCTTCTCATCGCGCATCACGCCAGGCTCTCCAAGGCCCTGGCGAGGACCTCTATCTTGGGCACTGTAGTATAGATCAGGCTCAACCAAGGTGACTTCTGCCGCTCCGTTTTCCTTTGCCGCACGCGCTATCATAAAATTGCGCATGGCGAGGCATTGTCGGCTCAAATTCTGATTACTCGTGCTGACAATGATGATCTGGCGGCCTGCTAATTTGTTTCCGATTTCGGCAAAATCGCCTTCGTCAGAAATGAAGCGCGGGCAGAACTCCTTATTTCCAAATTGCTTGAGGCTGATTACATCAGCGACGTCTTCCTGTTGCCCCAGAGTGAATGCTACGTCGATAGCAAACGGATCGTCTGAGGAATTGCCTACAACGGCAAATTGGGGACCAAACCGACTCATGATGTATCCCTAGCTGTATCGCAATTCCGTGACAATCATGAAGACAGAATTATCGAGAATTCTTATTCACATTCACAAGATTTTGCCTACTCGGATGCCTGCTCTAAAGCAGTGAGCCGTTTGAAAAATTCAGGTAACCTCTTCTGAAGCACAGCAATCCGCGCAAATTGAGTCATCTCCAAATGCGGGGTTCCCCTCACTTTAGCACCTGCCTCAATATCGCGATTCACCCCGGCCTGGGCTCCAATCATAGCCCCATCCCCCACCTTGAGATGGCCTGCAAGTCCAGCCTGCCCGCCCACCACGACATATGTGCCGAGTTCAGTGCTTCCTGAGATGCCCACTTGAGAAACCAGGACACTCCCTGGGCCAATCTGAACATTGTGGGCAATTTGAACTAGATTATCGATTTTCGCTCCCTGGCCAATACGAGTCACGTCGAAACGCGCTCGGTCAATGGTGGTATTAGCGCCGATTTCCACATCATCTTCCAACTGCACAATGCCGATCTGCGGTTCCTTATGGTGAACTCCCTCAACCGTTGCATAGCCGAAGCCGTCAGAGCCAATCACGGAACCGGCATGCACGCGGCAACGCGCGCCAATCTCGCAATAAGCATAAACGGAAACATGGGGGAAAATCACAGAATCAGCACCGATTTTGACACCACGTCCCACCGTCACATGACTTTTGAGATGCACTCCCGGACCGATTTCAGCGCCAGCCTCAATCACGCAGAATGGACCAACACACGCGGTATCGGAAACGGAAGCGTCCGGCGAAACCGAAGCTAGTCCATCTATGCCGGGTTCTGGCGGCGGCGACAATTGCCTTTCGATTGCCCCACAAATCCATGCTAAGCCCAGTGAAGGATGTTTCATCAAGGCGAACGCTTGATCGTCCGCGGGTTCCCCATCGAAGTCTTCTGGCACGAGAATTAAGGACGCCTCGCAGTCTTCTACCTGGGATGCATATTTTGGATTAGCCAGAAATGCAATATCACCCGAGAGCGCTTGATCTAGAGATGCAACCCCCTTTAGAGACTGTTCGGTGGAGCCTTTCCAAACGACTCGATCTCCCAAAATGATACGCAGCTCTTCTAGACTCAGGCGTATGTTTAATCTCTTCTTCTCGACCATCGCTCTAGGCAAGCGCAGCCTGACCGAAGGTCAAACACAAGCTGGGCGCCTCACGATCAGCCATAGAGCAAATTGCTGATGATGAAGAATAAAGGTATCCCAAAAATGAGGTTAAACGGGAAGGTAATGCCTAGCGAACTGGCCACATAATACGCCGGATTCGCGGCTGGAATGGCTGCCCTCACGGCTGCCGGTGCTGCGATATAAGATGCACTCGCGCACAGAATCGCAAAGATCACCGCACCTCCCTGGCTCATACCAATTAAATAAGCCAAAAGCATTGCCACTGTCCCCTGCACCACCGGGGCGAGGAGTCCGAAAATCAAAAGCGGCTTTCCAGCCCTCCTCACATCTTCAATACGCTGGCCCGCAATCATCCCCATTTCCAATAAAAAAATAGTGAGCACTCCGTAAAAGGGGGGAATCAGCGACTTATTCAGCACTTCAACCGTCTCCTTTGAGGCCAGTGCTCCAGCCACAAGACCGCCGACCAAGAGTAAAATGCTCTTACTCGAAAGCAGCTCGCGTATGGTCTCTTTATTCGAAACACCAGCCTGCCGCTTGAAATACTTCGCAAGGAATACGCCAACCAAAATCGCCGGAATCTCCATCGCCGCCATGACCGCAGGCATGAATCCTTCATAGGAAATACCCTGCGCATCTAAGAAGGCCAAACAAGCCATGAAGGTAACCGCCGAAACAGATCCATAGTGCGCCCCGAGGGCCGCGGAGTCCTCGACAGACATCTTCATCACTTTTCGCGTTACCAAAAATACCGAAAGAGGAATGGCTACGCCCATCGCCAAGGTCGCTCCCATTGGCAAGAAAATGACAGAGAGGCTAGTGCTTCCCATGGCGATACCCCCTTTGACGCCGATCACCAGAAGGAGATAGATAGTCATAATCTGATAGACGTCCTTCGGAATCCGCAAATCACTGCGAGAAATCGCTGCTAGAATACCAACCATGAAAAGGACTACCGGAGGGGAGACTAAGTTGCTCCCGAGCATTAATATGCTATTCATCAGAAATAAAGGATGGATGGAGGATCTCGGAAACCGAATATCCGAAACAGATTTCGTAAGATTCGCAATGCGCCATTACCTTGTAAAGCGAAATTTTATTCGTATTTTCAAAATCTTGAATTGAAATTCTACATTAGAATCCTATCGTGATTTCGATGAGCGAAGAGCACAAGTGGACCTTCTTTACGAATCACGCCCATGTTCTGGTCTGTTTATCTCGAAACCCCGCCCAGCCTCTCCGCGAAGTCGCCCTGGCCATCGGTATCACCGAGCGCGCAGTCCAGCGAATCGTCTCCGAACTGGAAGCCGAGTCTTTCCTCAAACGAGAGCGCATCGGCCGTCAAAATCATTACACCTTGAATACAGAGACGCAATTGCGGCATCCTCTCGAGGAACACCGATCAATCGGTGATTTGTTAGAAGTTGTTGTTCCCGAATAAACCCCACCTTTTATATTGAGGGACTGTCATGAAACTTGCGTAGCTAGCGTTGGTCTTGTTCTGTAATTCCTCTTTTTTGAAGTGTCTCTTAGAATCCTAGCGCTCAGGCATATTAAATGGAGCTGCCTTTGCACCTTCTGCACCCTCTTCGGGACAAGTCTCCATGGAGACTACAAAGACGCCATCGGCTATAATCAGCTCAAAACATTTTTAGAACAGAGGGGCCTATCTCTTCCGACCGGCTCAAATGTTAAGGTCACCCAGGTCGAAGCCTCGACAAGCGACGGTGAAGTTCCAGCATATCTTCCAAATGCGGCGAATAGCGAATTCAATGGAAAGTCAATATCCGACCAAAGCCAGGTAGGGAACACTTCCGGGCACGCCACGACCGTGGGGCGCTTTTTTTATGGGAATGATACTTCGATTGCCCCCGGAATCACACAAATTGACGCCTACGAAGCGAATGACTTCCTCAATGAACAAGGATGGGCAACGTCCCTGAATCCTCCGGTCGAATCCAGCAGCATCCAGAACCATAGTTGGGTTGCACAGGAACTCGACGATGCGACCGAAAGCCCGTTGCAAAATCTGATTATGGACTACGCTATACAGCGTGACGATTTTCTGTTGGTCGCCGGTTTAAATAATGGCTCGGGAAAGGAAATTCCCGACCTCTATGCACACTTGTGCAACGGTATCTCGGTCGGTCGCGCTGACGGCAAACACAGCACAGGGTTCACGCAAGATATCTATCTACCTGGCCGCACCAAACCCGAAATCGTATCAGACGCAACGGCAACGAGTAACGCCACTCCCCAAGTATCGGCAGCCGCCAGCCTCATATATGATATGGCGAGTGGATCTATCGATCACCGATCGGTTAAGGCAATCCTCCTCGCGGGTGCCGACAAGCATGCGTTTGCAGATTGGGACCAGACAATTTCACGTCCCTTAGATGAAACCTACGGAGCCGGCCTCCTCGACATCTTTGCGTCTTACCTAATCTTTCAAGCGGGCGAGCAAGGCCCGGGCACGATTACCGATACCCATGGTTGGAATCTAGATACTCTGACAAGCGATACTCAGCATACTTACACGTTTCAAATTCCTGATGGGTTCGAGCTGCGCAATGTTTCCATTCTCATCACCTGGGACATTAGAGTCACTGTATCTGAAAGTAGCGGGATTATTTCCGGCAACCTCGCGGACATGTCCCTCCAACTATATCGAGGCGAAAATCCTCTCCAGATCAGCGATAGTATGGTCGATAATGTGGAGCATATCTGGCGCGATTCCACGGCTTCGTTGTCTGCCGGGGAGTATACTTTCACAGTGGCTACCGACACCGACGTAACCTATGCGATCGCTTGGCGAGGCGACCTCTACCAGGGCTATGATCTCTGGCGATCCGTAGCATTCTCAAACTCTACGCCAAACGATGAACAAGATCGAGAAGACGACCCAGACCAAGATGGTATGATGAACCTCATGGAAATGGCTCTACTCACTGACCCAGAAAGCCATCAAATCGATGTCACACCCGTTCAAAAATCCGTCGAAGTAGATGAAAATACCTACGAGCAGATCGAGATCAAAATTCCAACTCATGACAACGATTTGACCTACGAAGCGGAGACGACAACCGATCTAACTGGAGGGTGGAGCCAGGAGTCTGGCGATATTTCGCTGGTCGAAATCAACGAAAGTTCCCCAGGGTTCGAACAGCATGTTTTTCGTCGAACGAATCCTCGGGAAGCAGATGCCAAAGCCTTTCTCCGTTTGAAAGTGACCGAATGATGTGGAGCCCTGTCGAGCTTTGATTTAGAGCGTATTTCACAAACGTTGTCGCACTGGCGACTGTGTTTTTGCAATGTGCTCTAATTTGACAGACGCCACGCATCGCCGCGCTGCCATTTGAGTGCAACACCCCTGCGCGAGGCCGCTTCGAAATCTGTAGAAAGGAATATCAGCTATAGGGCTGCCAGAGCCATTTTCACATCCTCGGCTTGCTTAGCAGTCGAGGCTTTGAGATCCCGCCAGACAACGTTACCTTCCTTGATCAAAAAGGCTTGTCGCGCGGCAAACTGTCCCCGGGATGGGACTCCAAATGCACTCACCAACGCACCATCTTTATCGGCAATTAAAGTGAAAGGCAGGCTATACTTTTCCTTGAATGCAGCTTGATCTTCTACGCTATCCATACTGACGCCAAAGACGGTGACTCCAGCATCCTCGAGGCTCGCGTAAGCATCGCGGAGACTGCACGCCTGTTTGGTGCATCCGGGGGTATCTGCTTTAGGATAGAAATAAACAAGGGTTAACCCAGATTGATAGGCCTTAGCCAGATCCAGAGTCGCCCCGGCATCCGTCATGACATCTAGTTTTGGGGCAGCTTCGCCAACTGACAAAGGCTCTCGGGCGGATGCCGAAGCCGAAAAGAGTGCCGCCACTGCAGCCAGGAGAGATCTCAATTTCATATAATGCAACCAGCATGCTCTCCCGTAGAATGCAAATGCGCACATCAATCCCATGAGATAATTTCGAGCGAACTCTCAGGGCTCGGGGAATTGACGCCCTACAATCTTGTAGCTTCAGTCACATCTGTGCGCACCTCTCAAGAATCCAAAGATCCGGAAGGCGGAATCAGAACGACCCTGATCGGAGAGACTTGGGGACCCATTAAGAAGCTCCCAGGATTCCAGAAAATACACTTCGTACCGGACAACCACTCGGAAGCCACTCAATCATTTGTTCGAAACGTCGGAGAAACACGAATTCAACAACAATCGGAGGCACTCTACCAATCGATCCGGCTGCACTTCGAATTGAAACGTAAGCAACTTCACTACCTTTGCGAAGGAGGCTATGCCCATATCGAAAGCCCTCATTTCGCAG
>JBCCBL010000017.1:0-19276 GCA_039034055.1 Verrucomicrobiota bacterium
GGCTTGTCGCTCGCTGTGTCTCTTTGATCGACGTGGCGCGCGAGCGCCGAAAGTGTCGCTGTCCATTGGGGTTGTGCGGACGCGAGCGTTTCTGCCATCTTCGCAGTAGCAGCGGAAGCGTTGGCCACGATGAGGCTGTTTCCACCATCAATTTGATATTCCGCAGCTTCGAAAAGGAGGTTCCACAATTCCTCGAGGACTTCGGAATCGAGTTCGAGGTTGTTGACTTGCAGTCGGCGCTCAATGCCTTCGAGCAGGGATTCATAGGCAGCGACGTCTTCGAAGGGTAAAGGGCTGGCCAGATAGCGTTCGAAGCGCGCCCGGATCAGGCGGCTGTCTCCGAGATTGAAGCTGCGCCCTTTCCAATTGAAGTCGCCCTCTTCGAAATCAATGGTGTCCGAGTCGGTATCAAACACCCGATCAGCGGCTTCAAGCATGGTGTCACTTTCCAGCTTAGTCCCGGGAGCCGGAGTAGCCGCATTTTCGGGCTGGGCCGGCGGCGGTGTGCTCTGCTGGGGCAAGACCCCCTGACCGGACAAATGGACCGTAGTCCCATAGAGGCAGATGGCTACGCTAATATTTTTCCATGTTGCTGACACTGATTAACCCTCCTTCCTTCACTTGGATTTGGAATCGATAGCGTTGCCCGACGTGAACATTTTCGACGATGCCGCTTGCAATGAAAAGTGGAATACGTTCGGTCTCGGGGGTTTCCCTTACGGCGATCAAGCGCCCAATTTTGGCTTGGTAGCCCAGAGTTGCGTCGATCACCCCGTTTAACTGATAGCGGTTGCCCAATAAGTTGTCTGGGTTTTTCAAATACGCTTCTCTTTCGAAGGGCGCTAGGTCTGATTGCTGACCACATCCCGAAAATGTGACGATTCCGCAAAGGCAAATCGTGAGTATTAGGTAGTGGTGAGGTGTAACGGGAATCATCAATCGTTTAGGGGTTGTGATAATGAGCCATAAAAAAAGTAAATACAAATGTGTTTATCGGATAGTTGAGCTACCTCTATAAACTAAAAAAAGGCCAATGGCTCCTTGTGCCATAAGTACTAAAACACATCCAGCGATTCCGATGGTGATGCCTTCGTAGGCCTGAACAACGGCATCGTAGTATCGCGAGTCGAGCATCGTTCTGACCATACCGGACCAAGCCCAATAGGCATTGATGAATGGGCGACAGATCCATTCAAGCCAGTCTGGAAGCTTCAATACGATGCCTGCCAGGGGAAGCTGAAATCCCACTAGGTAAACGGATGCGAGGGATGCCCGTTCGGCAGAATTCATGACTGCGGAGAAGCCGAGGGCAACCCAAGCCATGGCGATTCCGCTGACCGCGAATAGAAGGATCTGAGTGAGCAGACTACCTGGGAAGCTGACAAAGGAATCGACGAATACGGCCATCCACGCACCTTGTAGCGCGCTCAGGAGGCCAACAAAGAGGGCCTTCGAGGAGACATAGCTAATAATGGCGAGGCCCCGAAGGCGTTCGAGTCTGAAGATTGGGCGCTCTTCGGCAATCTCGCGTGCTCCGTTGTTGCTGGTCATCAGGGTAAGCAGGACTACTTCGAATAGAACCAAACCCATCACGAGAGAGCCGACTCGAGTGACATCGATGCCATATTGGGCGCGGGCCATCAGGGCGTCGACGCCGATGGCTCCATCTTCGTCAAAACCACTGAGACTCGGCACCGGGGGGAGTCCCCCACTTGCGAATATTATGACGAGAAGGGGAAATCCAAAGGTAATGGCTGCGGTGAGGAGGAGGGCTCCTTGATTGCGGAAAAATAACTTTATGCGCCGCTCCAGAAGGGTGACTGTTTGTGAGATCGGATTCGGTTGAATGCTTTTTTTAGGACGGCCAGGGGTCTGCTCCGGCAACGGCTCTGTTTTATGGTAAGCGGGCTGCGGATCTCTTTCGCTGAGCGCGTCGTAAAGCTCTAAGGGGTCGGAGATCTCAAAGGTTTTCAGGAGTTCTGGATAGGTCCCTTGGAAAGCCAAGTGCCCATCAAATAAAACGGTAATCGTTTCGAATCGATGCAGTTGAGAGAGGTTGTGAATGATGCAGATAAAGGTGGTGTCTTCATCATCCCGAAGGGTTGCGAGCATCTGCAAGATTTCCGTTTCAGAGTTCGGATCGAGTCCACTAGTGACTTCATCACAGAGCAGAATTTCCGGTCTTGGAGCGAGGCCTAGCGCCAGTCCGAGCCTCCTGAGTTGTCCACCACTGAGTTCATTCACCCGATTGTTGATCTGATCGGATAAGCCGACAATTTTCAGAAGATGTTCCGCCTCTTGGGTGCGTTTTTCTTTCGATAGATCACGATGCAGCCTGAGAGTGTATGAGAGGCATTCGCTGACTCTGAGCTGCTCGTGCGCGACGCTGAATTGAGGAACGAGCCCGATCGCCCCGATAACGTCTTTTTGCGAGACGATGGGAGAGCCTTGAAGTGAAACGGTGCCTTGGGCGCTTTGCATCTGGAGCATCGCGCGCATCAAGGTAGTCTTGCCACACCCCGATGGGCCGACGATCGCATGCAATTTCTTTGCCGCAAATTGAGCACTCAGCTTATCCAAAATCGGCTGATTGCGGCCTTTTACATGAACAGAGAGATTATCGCAGGATAACATGGGGTGTTGAAGTCGACAATTGGGTGTATGAATCGATTTGTTCTTGAGTAATCTTAGCTTAGCAAGCAAGCGTTTGTGATCATGAGGGGAGCGCTATTCTGGGGTTTGGGTCTTTTTGTTTGCAGTCTCAACCTGTCATTTGCGGAAGTTCAGGTACGACACAATTCAATACCGAACCCTGAGGTCTTTGGGCTGCAATTGGGAGATGGTCAGGAGTTTTATGGCAGAGTCCGGGCCGTAAATTCGGTATCGTTGCAAAGCTATCTGACGGCGGCATACTCAGTAAAAGAAATGGTTATCGATATGGAGCATAGTCCACTGCAAGTGCGTATCTACAGCACGGATATTCTAGATGTAGCCTCAACAGCCGTGGATGCCGCAGATTCGTTGACTCAGGACATTCCATTTGCCAGCAATCCGATCAGCTTTGGCGAACAGCAGGTTGGCACTGCAGTCAAGCCACTGACGGATCGCGCGGAAGAAGCAATTGATCGAGTCCCAGTCGTCAAAGACTATCCAATGACGACGCATTCTAAAACCATTGAGTTTAAGCTGCCTTCCGCCGAGGATGTAACGGCATTGTTTGAAGGATTCAATGGGCTCTGGCTCCAGAAACCCGAGGCCATCGAGGCAATACAGAGCAGTGATGCCGAGACCTTGGCCACCGGCCGAATCAACCCGCTCAGCAGAGTCACCTTTGTCTACACTCAAAACGAATTGTAGCCCAACTGCTGGCTTTCAAATTTTCGATCGTAGGGCTTTTTTAATTTTGCTTTCAGAATTTTTCGGAAGTTGTCTTTCCAGGTAGATTTCGAGGCTTTGATTTGGACGACCTGATCGTCGATGTCTCCGTAATCGTTAAACTCAGAATCGCGGTTGGTGCCCACGCTGATACGCACCCAGGAATTCGCAGTAATATTCGCATTGTCCAAGGCTTTTTGTTGCTGAGCCTTCCAATCGCGGATGAATTTACGATCCTGATCCGAGAAGAATTCGATTGGCACATTGCGAAATAGACGCCCATCAACGCGTCGGATCGTCGTGCGATCACGCGAATACCACCGCGATCAATTCAGCTTCAATCGTAGTGCCGTCAGAGGATGTGAAGGTGCGCGTGGCTGCGGCGGCCGAGATCAGCCAAGTGGCCTGCAAACACTAGTAGAACCGAGAGCTTAAATTGCCTGAATAACATGGAGATCTTTCCAGACCCAACGGCAAAGACGTTTGCCTAGATGATCAAGACCTTTTTACGCGATTCACCTCAGGGTCGGAAAAATTAGCAATTTCATGACCTCAGCCGTAAATTTTGCGGTCCAAGAAAGAGGCTACCTCACTGATTGGAATGCGTGTTTGTTCGGTGGTATCGCGATCGCGAATGGTCACGGTATTGTCTTCGAGGGTATCGAAATCAAGTGTGACACCGAATGGAGTCCCCACCTCGTCTTGGCGTCGGTAGCGGCGCCCGATATTACCGGAAGCATCAAAAAACACCGGGAAGCGCTTCTGGAGTGATGTGTAGAGCGCCTGAGCCTTCTCCATAAGTTCGGGTTTGTTTTTAACCAACGGAAAAATTGCCGCCTTGATGGGAGCAATGCGCGGGTGAAAATGGAGGACCACCCGTTTTTCGCCGTCGATTTCGTCCTCATTGTAAGCCGAGCAGAGCACGGCAAGGAGGATGCGATCAACGCCGACAGATGGCTCTACCACATGGGGGACATACTTTTCGCGATTTGACTCGTCAAAATACTGAAGGCTTTTCCCCGAGTGATTCTCATGCTGGGTCAGATCGAAATTCCCGCGACAAGCAATTCCCCAGAGTTCTTGGACTCCGAAAGGAAATTCGAACATTATATCGGTGGTTCCCTTTGAATAGTGCGAGAGCTTTTCTTCGGGATGGATATACTCGGAGAGCAAATCCGTTTTAAGTCCAATACTCTCCAACCACGCTTTGCAGTTGTCGATCCATTCGCGGTAGACCTTGGGCCACGTCTCTTCGCTCGGGTCGATAAAATATTCGATCTCCATCTGCTCAAACTCTCGGGAGCGGAAAATGAAATTTCGCGGAGTGATTTCGTTCCGAAATGCCTTACCAATTTGGGCAATCCCAAATGGAATTTTCACGCGGGTACTGTCCGTGACATTCTTGAAATTCGCAAAAATACCTTGAGCCGTTTCGGGACGCAGGTAGGCGATTGCGGATTCATCACGAAGCGCTCCAACATGGGTCTGGAACATCATATTGAAATCGCGGGGCTCGGTGAGAGATCCCGGAATCCCAGTGGCTGGAGAAGGAATGAGGGCATATTCCTCGGGTTTGGCTTCCGTGTAGTCGCGCAGGCTGAGGGCTTCGAGTTCACCTTGGATGCCCTGTTTCCGCTTCATTTTTTCTGCTGCAGATTTCGCCTCGGCTTCCATGCCTGGGCTCTCCATCACCGAAACATAGCCGATGACTTTCCCATCAACCTTCACTTCTGAGAAGAAAATGTGGTCTGCGCGGTAACGCATTTTAGACTCTTTGCAATCGACCATCGGGTCGCTGAATCCGCCTACATGCCCAGACGCCTCCCAAACCTTTGGGTTCATAATGATTGAGGCGTCGAGGCCGACAATATCCTCACGAGTCTGCACAAAATGCTGCCACCAGGCATCTTTAATGTTTTTGCGCAACTCTGCGCCCAGTGGGCCGTAATCAAAAAAACCATTGAGACCTCCATATATTTCCGAGGATTGGAAAATAAACCCACGACGCCGGCACAAGCTTACGATCGTTTCCATGAGGTCTCCTGATTTCTTTTCTTTGGCCATAAGAGGCACGAAAATGAAAACACCCCACTTCAGGGTCAAGCTGGATGTAAGTTCGAAAAAGTAGTCTTGTCTCTTGTTAAAAAAATGTAATTAATTCCGATATCCAGAAATTGTAGCCCATCGGGGTAATCTTCCACCGAAGATTCATACAGGAATTTCAATCATTTTAGTTTCAGTATCGTGTCTACCTCAACGCCGCAGGACGGATTTGCAGAACGTGAACGTTTCCCAGCGTTGATGCGCTCGCTGCGTGACGGGGTCGTGATGTTGGATTCCGGCGGAACGATCCTTGAGGTGAATGTCGCGTTTGAGCGTCTGCTCGGCTGGCGACGCCGCGATATCGTCGGCCTGAACGTCTCAGAATTTTTTAAACCCTATGATCTGGACGGTAAAAAAAGTCTTACGAGCCAGGTTGAGCATGTTTTAGATCGCGGGCTGAACTGGATTTCAGAAGAACCGATTGTCGTCAAATCTCGCCTCGGTTCGGACTGTTTCGTAACCTTCAGGATGGTCCCTTTTTTCGGCCCTGACAGCCAAGTGATCGGCGCCTATCTTATCTTAGAGGACAAAAATGAACGGGTCCGGCTGGAAACCGAAATGCTGAAGTCTCAAAAACTCGAGTCCATCGGAGTATTGGCAGGCGGCATCGCTCACGACTTCAACAACCTCCTCACCGCTATCGCTGGAAACCTTTCAATCGTCTCCGCCCTATCACCTGATGATTCGCCAACCGCTCCGCAAATCAAAGCCGCCGAGACCGCAAGCCATCGCGCAAAAAATCTCGCCCAACAACTGCTGACGATGTGCCGCGCTGAGAGCACCGTACGGGAGAATGTTGTTTTGACCGACCTGCTCAAAGAATCCTGCTCACTAATGACGAGTGGCACGCATTGCACCGTGTCCTTCGAGCTGACCGACGAGGGACTCGCCATTTCGGCGGATGAAAACCAGATCAGCCAGGTCATCAACAATCTGGTTTTAAATGCCGTCCAAGCTCTGGATGGGGCCGGGGAAGTCTCGGTAACGGCGGAAAATACCCCTGTCGGGACCAAACGGGCTCAAGCCTTGGGAATCGAGACTGGAGACTATGTGGAAATCGCCGTTCGAGATAATGGTCCAGGCATTTCAAAGGATATCCAAAATCAAATTTTTTCCCCGTTCTTTACAACTAAAGAAAATGGCAACGGGCTCGGACTTGCGTCCTGCAGAACTATTATAAAACGCCATGGCGGGGCCCTCAATGTCGAATCCGAGCTAGGCCTCGGGACAACTTTCACTTGCCTAATACCTGCAGCTCATGAGAATTCCAACCCTTCCGATGCAAAACCTCGACCTCCAAAAAAGTCTATGAGTTCTGGCAAAGGCCGTGTCCTGGTCATGGATGACGAAGAAATGATCCGCCAAATTGCGGGGGACATGCTGCAAATTCTGGGCTATGAATTCGAACTCGTGGAAGATGGAGCTGAGATGCTCAAGGCTTACGAAGCAGCCACTGAGGCTGGAAAACGGTTCGATCTCGTGATCATGGATCTAACAATTCCTGGTGGAATGGGCGGAAAAGAAGCGGCCAAGAAGCTTTTACAAATCGATCCTCAAGCGCGCGCAGTTGTCTCCAGCGGATATTCAAATGATCCGATTATGGAATCTCCCGAGGACTTCGGATTCACTGCAGCAATCCAGAAACCTTACACCGTACAAGACCTCAGCACCCGCATGGCCGAGCTAATAAAGCGCTGAAAATGATCATTTCTTTCAACTTTTTCAGGAATCCTATTGCCAAATAGACACTCCGCTACTCTCCTATTCTCAATTCTAACCCCGACCTTATGAAAATCACTACAGTTGCCTCCATTATCGCCCTGGCTTTAATTTCTCTATTTTCTACTGGATGCTTCTCAGAGCAGTCCAGCGCATACAAAACCCCGAGCAGTAGCACCTTCCTCGGAATCATCGAATACGAAGAAGCTACATTCAGCCCGACCTCAACAAATACATTCGCCATCAAAACGGATGAACTGGTCTCCCGCGACAACTACTCAGGTGATCGCATCAAACTCCTCTGGGGCCTAATCACGATAGAGGACTGAGATCCTCACAAATTTGGAATCCGAAACTCCGCTGACAATTCGTCGCGGAGTTTTTTCTTGCCCATGCATTCACGGGCGCACTGGTTTGCAGATGTGTCCGAAGAGCGATTTGTCAATGTATCCCGCTTTCTTCCCGAGGCTGCCTCTCGGGTGCCCCATCATCGCGCCCTCGCGATTCCGCAAGGGAGAGAAGCGGATGGCACAATCCGCTACCAGAATCTGACATTCCGGGAATTGTCCGAAAAAGTGGATCAAGCGATCCATTGGTTACGCTCCCAAGGTGTCGACCAGGGTATGCTAACGCTGCTCATGGTAAAGCCCGGGCTGGAGTTGATTCTATTGAGCTTCGCCCTCTTTCGAATGGGTGCTGTTCCGGTCGTGATCGATCCTGGGATGGGACTGAAGAATTTTCTAAACTGCGTGCGCACCACCCGCCCTGATGCCCTGGTCGGAATCCCACTGGCGCACGCAGTGAAGGCCATTTTTCGCAAACCCTTTGTATCGATTGAGCATTCTGTAAGCGTTCCCAAGGGAGCAAACTTCCAGCGCATTCTTGCGAACATGCCGGCCTCCCCGGCAGAACCGGCACGCACTCAGTCGAATGATCTCGCTGCTATACTATTCACCTCCGGCTCCACTGGAGCCCCTAAAGGCGTCTGCTATGAACACGCCATGTTTGAGGCGCAGGTCGAAATGATTCGAGGCGAATATGACATTCTTCCCGGCGAAGTAGACTTGCCGATGCTACCAATTTTTGCCCTCTTCAATCCAGCAATGGGCATGACGACGGTGGTTCCTGAGATGAATCCTAGCAAGCCAGCCACCGTAGATCCTACGAAAATCGTTCAGGCTATCAGGCAGAATGAAGTCACCAGCTCTTTTGGTTCACCTGTGCTCTGGAATAAGATTGGCCGCTACTGCACCCAAGAAGGGATTCAACTTCCAAGTCTAAAACGGATCCTCATGGCTGGGGCTCCGGTGCCTCCATCCATCATGCGCATGTTCGAAAAAATCTTACCCAACGGTGAAATCCATACCCCCTACGGAGCCACCGAATCCCTACCCGTTTCGACGATATCAGCGAAACGCGTACTGGCCGACACCTGGAAGCGAACGGAAATCGGAGCAGGCACGTGCGTTGGTCAGAGCTTCAGTCAGATCGATACACGCATTATTCCGCTTCAAGAAGGACCCCTTGAAACGATGGACTCGGTTCGCTCACTCCCATCAGGCGAGATCGGTGAACTCTGCGTGCGCGGACCGGTAGTCACCCAAAAATACAACGCACTGCCCGAGGCGACCGCGAACGCAAAGATCCAAGACTCCGATGGCGGCCCCTCGTGGCACCGCATGGGTGACCTCGCGTATATTGATGCCGCGAAAAACATTTGGTTCTGCGGTCGGATGGCTGAACGTGTCGAAACCGCAAAAGACGATTACTTGTATACGGACCCCTGCGAGGCTATTGCGAATCAAGTAGATGGGGTCTATCGGTCGGCATTGATTGGCCTAGGTGCCGCCCCAAATCAGACGCCCGCGATGGTCATTGAACCCGAACCCGAAGCTTGGCCTCAAAATACCTCCCAAAAACAAGCCTTTGCTAAACGCGTCACTGAAAAACTCTCTGAGTATGCACACACTAGGAACATTCAAAAAATTTTCTTTGAAAAAAATTTTCCCGTGGATGTCCGCCACAATGCCAAAATTCACCGCCTCACTTTGGCGCGCAAATTCAATATAAGTAATCGATAAATTGATACATTAAACAGTGATGAGCAAAAAGATGATTGTTACGGGCGGCGGAGGCTTTGTCGGGCGAGCTGTAATTTCTCAGCTTCTCGAATCGTATCCAGATTGTCATGTCTACTCACTTGCCCGATCTTCCTATCCGGCGCTCGAAAAATTGGACCGAGTATCCACGATCCAATGTGATCTTTCGGGGCCCCTAGAGCCCATTGAAGAATTATTCGTGGGAACTCATGCCGTTTTTCACATCGCTGCCAAAGCAGGGGTTTGGGGACCAGAAGAAGCATATTTCAAGGCCAACATCGTCGCGTCGCGCAACGTTGTAGTTGCCTGCCGCAAAGCGGAAGTGCCCTACTTGATATACACCAGTACGCCGAGCGTCGTGTTCACCGGAGAGCCTTTTTGCGGAGAAGGAGAAAGCCTACCCTATGGCCGAAACTGGCTTTGTAGCTACGCCAAGAGCAAGGCGATTGCCGAGGAAGAAACCCTGAGCGCTCATGAGCCTGGAAGACTCGCAGTGTGCGCCCTGCGTCCACATCTAGTCTGGGGCCCCGGAGACCCGCACATCATCCCGCGATTGGTTGAGCGCGCGCGTTCAGGGCGATTGCGGCAAGTTGGCAATGGGGAGAACAAGGTCGACATCAGCTACATCGACAATGTCGCAAAGGCTCACCTAGACGCCCTGTCGGCTCTGCAACAAGGGAAAGCCGGAGGCAAACCCTACTTCATTTCTCAAGGAGAACCGGTGAATCTATGGAACTGGATCAACGACCTCTTCGAACGTTTAGAGATGCCACGATTGCGCAAAAGCATATCCCTATCGATGGCCTACCGGATTGGAAGTATCTGCGAATTTATCTGGAGTACGTTCAGACTTCCCGGTGAGCCCCCAATGACTCGATTCGTAGCTACCGAATTGGGAAAAGATCATTACTTCGATATCAGCGCCGCTCGCCAAGACCTCAACTACCAACCGCACGTAAGCATCGAAGACGGGCTAAACCGCACCGTTCAGTGGTTTAAAGACCAACAAGCCAAATAGGATTCTTGAAAAAGGCCGCTCCCAAACTCTAATCAAATTCTGTCAACATATTTAAACCAGTCCCTTTTTAGGACCAGAGGGTATTGGAGCACCGCTAAAGGCTGGTCTTGGTTCGTCTAGACGAGCACGGCTTTCGGTGTGAGCCAAAATTTCCTTAAACGGCGTGGGCCTGGAGATCTTCAAGGTTTGAAAACTCGAGGGCTGCCTCAGCGGTAGCTTCCAGGACCACCATCGGCGCGCAGCCAGCCTCAAAAGCCTGCTGCCATCGCGCAGCACAGAGACACCATTGGTCCCCGGGTTTGAGACCGGGGAATCCATACTCGGGGACTGGGGTGCTCAAATCATTTCCAACCGATTGAGAGAAGGTCAAAAAGCGAGCATCGACCCGAGCGCAGACTACGTGGACTCCATAGTCATCACCTGCAGTCCGGCAGCATCCGTCGCGAAAATAGCCGGTCAGAGGATCATGACTGCAATCCTTCAATGGGGTGCCGAGGACGTTGCGACGTGGTGGTTCGGTGCTCATTTAGGGATGAGTATAGAGCACCGTCTATCTTAGCGCAACTCAGCCCCGGTTTTCACATTCACTATTTTGAAGGCCTCAATGTGGAACTCAGGATCTGCTCGGAAAGCCAGGCGCGTGTTATACGTGTCCTCGATTTCAAGAAGCACCCGCTCATCGTCATGGCGCAACCGTTCTAAGTTTTGCGGATGCAGATACACACGCAGTTGAATCACCTCATCAGAGCCCACTGCCTGGCGTTCATGACGCAGTATGCTGGTGACGCGCCGCTGAATCTCAACTGACATGGTGCGCGCACTCTTGACGATGCCTTTTCCAGAGCAATAGGGGCACGCGCTGTACATGTGGGAGACATTAGACTCGGAGTGCCTTTGACGGGTCATTTGCATGATTCCGAGCTGAGAAATGGGGAGCACGTGATTCTTTGCCTTGTCGCGAGACATTTCATCGCGCATTCGACCAAGCACCGCATTCCGGTCGCGCTTTGCCTTCATGTCGATAAAGTCGATGATGATGAGTCCTCCCAAATTCCGCAGGCGACACTGGCGTGCCACCTCCGAGGCTGCCTCCAAATTCGCTTGAAGGATAAAATTCTTGCCATCCTTTTCCTTGCCGCGATGAGAGCCGGTATTCACATCGACTGAGATGAGTGCCTCAGTCTCCTCAATGACAATCTCTCCCCCCGACTTCAGAGGAACCGTGCGCATGAAGGTCTGCTCAATCTGGCGTTCAACATTGAAGCGCTCAAATATCGGAATGTCTTCCCCAAACATCGCAATCTTGGATTTCGAACGCGGAGAAATGGCTGAGACGACCTGAAGCATCCGCTCATGATCCCCTTTCGCATCTACTAGGACACGGTCGATATCCTCGGTAAGGAAATCCCGAACAGTGCGTTCCACGAGGTCGGGCTCTTGGTAGAGGCAGACTGGTTTTTTGGATTCCGAGATACGCTTCTGAATCATCTCCCAAGTTTTCAGCAGGATGTGCAGGTCTCGGACGAAATAACGTGCCTTCTTCCCTTCACCCGCAGTCCGAATAATCACGCCCATGCCTTCGGGGATGGTCAGCTCGCGGAGGATTTTCTTGAGGCGATTGCGCTCTTCGCGGTTCTCGATTTTACGGCTGATTCCGCACTGACCGGAGAATGGCATGAGGACCAGGAAGCGCCCTGGTAGCGCAATATTGGTCGTAGTGCGCGGCCCTTTGCTTCCAATTTGGGCCTTCGTGATTTGGATCACGATCTCGGTGCCGATTGGGAACTTCTTCGGGACGTCTTTGATATTGAGCGTTTCCGCCTTCTGCTGGCGCTGTTTCTCAGACTTGTTGTCGCGGACGACTTCGATGGCCTTGTCATCATTATTTGCCGCAGGCACAATATCCCAATAGTGCAGGAAGGCATTTTTGGGCTGCCCGATGTCAACAAACGCAGCTTTCAGGCCCGGCTCCAAATTTTGAATCTTGCCCTTGAAAATCGCCCCGACCATGCGCTCTTCCCCGGCACGCTCGACTTCAAATTTCTCGAGGACCCCATCTTCCAGCATCGCGACGCGCTTCTCGAGCGGCTCTGAATTAATAACAATTTCGCGAAAAGACTTCTTCTCACGGCTAATGGCCTGAACAATCTTTTGAATCAGTGGGCGTTTTTTGGCTCTCTTCTGCGCAGCCCCTTTCAATTCTGCTTCGTCTACAGCTTTGGCCTTTTTCTCGGCTGGCCTTTTGCGCAGCTCGCTGCGGCGCACGTCTTCAACGCTGGGTTCTTTGTTATCTTCAATTACTTCGAGTTTACGATCAGATGTTTCCATGTTGCTCCATGTTGTGGTTTCGGAGCCCCTTCATCCTGAGCTGCAGACATGACAGAATCTTCCTTGAGATTGATCATGTATAGTCCCTCCTATGTCGATAGACACTTTGGATAATACCTTGTAGGACGCAGCAGCTTAAAACGAAAGAGCCTCCATAGCTCAAAAAAGGTAGGGGGAGTCCGGTAATCGGTGCGAGTCCGACCGTCATCCCCACATTGATGAATAGGTGTACTAAAAATAAGACGCTCACCCCGACACACAAAAGCATGCCGAAATGATCACGGGCGATTGATGCCACCCGAAAGCCGTTTGCAATGAGAATTCCAAATAAGGCCAAGATTCCGAGCCCACCTAGGAACCCAGCTTCTTCGCCGATTACTGAAAAAATGAAATCGTTGTGAGCGACCGATCTTGGAAGATACCCCAATTTTGCCTGGGTACCTTCCAGCCAACCCTTACCGAACAACCCACCGGTGCCCACCGTTATAAAAGACTGGCGTGCGTTGTAGGTGATCTCAACCCCATAAGGGTCTGCGATATCGGGGGCAAAAAAACCGAGAATCCGATTCCTCTGATAATCTTGAAGTGGCAACCAAGAATGCGCCTCATAGAGACTCCCTCGGTCAGTGTTCGTTGCCGCAGTTATCCCGTTACCCTCTAAAAATCGATGGTAACGATAGGTGTCAAAACCGACCACAGATACCAGAACCGTAAACACCAAAAACGCCCCCACGAAGAATCGCTGGTTAAGATTTGAGACGTATAACATGGCAAATACCATTGGCGGAATAACAAGTGTGCTTCCTAAATCAGGTTGTTTATAGATAAAGTACACTGGTAAACAAACGACGAACGTCGTCTTTGCCAACACAATAAGCGAGCTTCGAATGCCACTGAATTTGGATCGCGCCAAAATACTCGCCACCATCACCATCGTCGCCATTTTGGCAGCTTCGGAAGGCTGATAATTCATAATTCCCATGTTAATCCAACGCTTCGCCCCCATTTGCGTTACGCCCAGGGGAGTCTGGATCAGCAGCAACAAGACAATTCCGCCCATGAAGATCCAATGCGCCCAAGAAAGGAGTATCCGGTAATCGGTAATCGAAATCACTCCGTAAGCAATAAGACCCACCATCGCCAAAAATGCCTGACGCTCCCACGACGTCCCACCATAGGAAAATTGCGCCGAGTAAATGAAAAAACAGCCTACGACCAGCAGGAAGACAATGCACAGGGGAGAGACCCAATCAAAATTAAGCACTGCCTCTCTTCTAAAAATCCGCTGATACTTTTTGTCAAAAACCGTTGACCGCACGACACTTATGCCGCCAGACCTGCGCACAGATATCAATCTTTTCCTTGAAGATTTTGCATCTGTTAAACATCTTCCTCAAAAAATTTAAACCAAGGGATGTTTTAAGGCAAAATTCGGTTAAACCGATCGTGCCGCCCCCATCCCGCGGGCTCACCCTATATATGCTTCCCTACATCGTCGTTGCCTTCTGTATCGGACTCGTCATCGGAGTCATCTTATTGACCAGTTTTGGAAGCGCATGGGTAAAACGAGCAATGAAAGAAGCCGAGCGCATCAAAGAACTCGCGCAGCGCGAGGCTGAGATCGAACTCAAAGACACCAAAAATCAGCTCCGTGCCCAACTTGACCAGGGTAGGAGCCAGATCGAAACAGAACGCGTCAAACGATTGGCTGAACTCTCGGAACAGAACGAAGAACTCAAGAGCCACTCCCTCAGCCTTGATGGTCGGGAAGCCGAGATTGCGAAAAAAGAGGAAGCCCTCGCCGAAGAGCAGACTTCACTCGAGGCGGCCCGTCGCGATGCCACGAAACAAGAGCGTCTCTACAAGATGAAGTTGCATCGCATCACCGACATCTCCCACGAGGAAGCCAAAGCCGAACTCCTCGAAGTCGAGAGTAAGCGGATCCGCGAGGAAATTCAAGACTACCGGCTGGAACGGCTCGCACTTGGCGAAGACGAAGTCGACGCCGAAGCGAAACGCATCGTCCTAGCGACCATGCAACGCATCGCGAGTAACCCAACTCACGAAACCAGCGCCACCATCGTAAAACTGAATAACGAAGACGAAAAAGGCAAAATTATCGGTCGCGAAGGACGCAACATCCGCACTTTTGAGGTCGCAACCGGAACCACCCTTTTAATCGATGATACACCTGGTTCGGTGCTCGTATCGTCTTTCGACCCAGTCCGCCGAGAGATTTCCCGGCAAGCTCTCGAAGCCCTGCTCAAAGACGGCCGCCTAAACCCCGTTTCCATCGAAGAAACAGTCGCCGAAAAAAAGGCCGAAATGGATAAATCCATTCTGGAATGGGGAGAATCCGCTCTACGTGAACTCCGTCTTACCGACGTAGTCCCGGAAGTCATTCGCTTAGTCGGCGGCCTACACTACCGACTTTCCAACAACCAAAACACCCTCGAACACTCCATCGAGGTCGGCTTCATCAGCTCGCTAATCGCATCCGAGCTTGGCCTCGACCCAGTCATCGCCAAACGCGCCGGACTCTTTCACGACATGGGCAAATGCGTCGCCCATGAGTATGAAGGCAGTCACGCTGCGGTTGCCGCCGAGATTCTCAAACGCAATGGAGAAGACCCCATCGTCGTCAATGCCGTGGCAGCCCACCACGAAGAAGTACCTGCGGGAAGCCCCTACGCCGGACTCCTCATGGTCGCAGACGCCCTCTCTGCAGTCCGGCCGGGGGCTCGTTCCGATTCACTTGACGGCTACTTACGCCGAGTCCGGACTCTCGAAGATCTCGCGAAAGGACACGACGGCGTCAAAGATGCCTACGCTATCCAGGCCGGCCGAGAAATTCGAGTCATTGTAGAACCCGGACAAATCGACGATCAAGCGGCACGGCGCTTAGCGCGACTCATGAGGAATCAGATCGAGGAAGAAATGCAGTTTCCGAATCCAGTGAAGATCACCGTTATCCGCGAAGCGCGGTACATTGAAACCGCAAAATAGGCAGTGCCCCGGATACCGACGAATCTCGGGACTACTCCAGAGCCCTAGCGCGTGGCAAGAATTTCCCTCAAGCCCTCCGGAACCGCTCGCAAGAAAGCATTCCAAAACAAAACCGGTTCCGGATACCTCATTTCACCGATCATAACGTTCTCGAGCTGTGGTCGAGCCCCCGAGAACACGGGTAGCCACAACGAAGATGAAACCGCTTCGGTTCGGATCAGCGGAGACAATAAGCGGGACTCAGGATCTAATGTGAAATAGAGCACCCCCTCATCGCTTTTACCCTCCCATGAAGCAAATCCAGCAACTCCCGCAAAGCTCAACGGCATCTCCGACAAAGATTCCAACAGGTCACGAACCGCCGCCAGTGACTCCGGCCAATCAGACATCGGAGCCGACCCCAACAAGCTGCCAATATTTTCCGAATCACCCGTGTCACTCAGCCAACTAAACCGATCTATCTCCAATCCAGATTGTTCCAGCAGCGAATGCGCCTCAATCAATTCAGGAATCCAAGAAACCTCGAAAAAATCCTGACCAAGGCCCAAAGTATCGACGGCCCACGTAAGCATGAAGGCTCGGAAAACCGGAGAGAGGCGCGGGTCATAGATCAAAGTCTGGATCACCGGTAGCGGATTCGAAATGAATACACCGCGATCCGAATCCCAGAGATCAGACAGTTGCTTGGCGACCCGAGACTCCATCGTCAGAATTCCATCATTGTAGACAACCCCGCGGTAACGACCCAAGCCGTCACGATTCGCGGTAGATGTGATGACAGAAGCCCCACTCGGACCCAGAAGGGCCAACTCCTGGCTTACCAAATAAATTTCACGAAGCTCATCCAGCAGTGTCTCATCAGACTCAACGGGACCGCGCGTGTACACTAAGCTGCTAGTTTGGGAACTCGCGTAGTTATATCTAAAATACTGCCACACATCGATAAACGCCGGATCCGAAAGAAGATCGGTGATGAGTGCCGCCGTCGCGCGGCTATAAGAAAAATCGCTGAGATTAATCTCAGAAGCCCGTTGAATCCACATTTTGGATACTGGGTCATTCGGAATCCAGGAATCATGAATCAGACGCTCTCGCCAAAACGGAAGGCTCCGCTCCGCTCTTTCAGAGTATACAACCTTAATTCCGGTAGACTTCAATCCCGCTAAACGCTCAACAGCCTCCTGAGCAGTTTCAAACGCATTCGCCGCTTCCAGCACCTCGAGGGCGGACTTCGTCTCTTTCAAAACGGAAGCGACCACCTCAACCTCGCTATCAAGCGAGTTAAGACGATAATCGAGAGAAACATCGATATTAATCCCAGTAATAGATGCCGACTTCCAAGCCGCGTAGGCCTCCTGGAGCTGTCCAGCAGCCATCAGCCAGTCCTCGAGAGCCTGCGAGTCGAGGGTCTCCTCTATCGAATTTTGCAAACTCAAAAGCCGCTCTACTAGCAGCGCAAATTGTCCCTCCTGCTCGGAGATTTTCGCTTCAAGCGCTACCTTGTAATTCCGCACTGCGTCGCGCACACGTCCGTCCAATTCGCCACGCAAGCCTGCAGACAAAGAGTCTAGCTCCCGATAAAGAGCTTGTGCTTGGCCATCGATATCGAACTCACCGAGAACCGCCCCCGCCGTCTCAGACTCAAAATTAGCGACTAACCCCTGAATACGCTGATACGCAACATTGAGTTCTTTTCGCAACTCCCTCAGAGCCTCAAGCCGTTTAAGTATCGATGGGAATACCTCTAAGGGCAGCATACTTTCAGGAAGCTGAAAACGGGCATCTAAAATCCCCTGTTGTAGCTCATTTTCAAACAAATCAGCTGCTTCCGTGTAATCATTTTTTGTGTTTAAATAAAAACTACCCAAAACTAAGCCAATCGCGACAACGGCCACTGCGGAGGCCATCCCTCCGATTTTCCTACGCTTTGTTCGAATGCGCTCAGTCGCAGCATTCTGCTGATTTGCGGCAGAGCGCCGTTTCCCAGCATCACCTAAGGCTACGGTCCATTTTTGGAAAAGAGAGGATTCGCCACCCTGTGCTTTTTTTTCCAGAGAACGGGTAATCGTGGCACAACGCTGTTTGAGCGCTTCATCACCGGTCCTCACCGCATAACGATAGGCCGTCCAGACAGGGCCATCACTCTGGAGTTGAATCGCCCCGAGACGCTCAGCGTCCTCAACAGATAAACCTAGGGGCTCCGCATCATCGGGCCCAATCATCGCATCTATCATTCCCGCGTTTTTAGCGATTTCCAAAATCTGCGGGTTGCCGGCAACTTCTTCCAAAGCGTCGATCACGCGACCCTCGTGGATCGCTTCATGGATCGTCTGTGCTGGTTTCAATGACGCTTCACGCAAGGCCAACCAATCGACTCTCTGCCCATCCCAATCAATAGAATCCAGAGGTCCCACCAATTGAGCGATCCAGGCTTGGAGTTTATTGTCAGAAAATATATTCATTAATTAACGACAAATAACTTACCCCCAGAAACCATACTCTTCATCAGAGGAGATCGCGCTTTCAGGCTAAATTTTGAACTCAGGTGCTCGCGCTGTACGCGAAGTCGGTCAGCCTGGACATCCACAAAGGAACCCGACAAACCACCGATCCAGTGTAGGGGTATTTCTACGTCACACTCCTGCAGAAACGTTGTGAATGCGATGTCCCAGGCCATCGGCGGAGGCACTAAAGCCGATGATTCTCCATAGGCCCGCAGGATCAATTGAGTGTCCGTTTTATCGGTAATCAGGAACATCGGCTTATCAGACTGGCTCGAATGCTCCAGCCAAGCAGCAGCGCTCTCTGGAGATTGAGTCATCGCTTCCCAGTGTTTGGCCGGGAGTAGCGCTTGAACGCGCCTCATTTCAGTTAAAATCTGATTAGCAGGAAATGGATCAAGCCAGGCTGGCTGCCCTCGGTAGTGCTCTCGCCAACCGGTCCAGTAGAGAAGAATCGTCGCTGGGCTCAGTGAGAATCCTGCCGGATTGCCATCGAAAACCAGATGATGCGCGATGTGGTTGGCACGATGACTGTAGTCAGTACCTGAAAATCCGATACGCGTGATCACATACAAAGTCCGTCCCTTATAAACGAGTTGATGGAAACGATGCACCCGTGGGCGCGTGCCTGTCCAATTCTCATATCGGCTGCGCTCTTCCAAGTGCGACACTACCTCCTCGGGTAATTCCGGGGAGCGCGCCACCGTGCAAAAACCCGAGGCTCCCTGATCGAGGCCCGAGGGTGCTGAGGTAAAAATTAACTGATATACCTGGCCGTTCATGTCAACGCACCCCCTCCCTGATCCATTCTTGGAATCAGGGATTCTTCACACTGCGAGAGCCCCCATAGGAATGGAATTTCAACAAATTTTGGCCGGATCAGTCGCGGATCTGGAGCGAGGTAACCCTCCATCGGACCCTCAGTCAAAAGCTCCGGGGAATGCCCAATCGCACTGGCCGCAAAATACGCAACATTGCTGGACAATGCCTCGGCATTTGCTACGACTCCTGGCGCGTGCTCAAGCATCAGCTCGCGCAGTATCTCCGAGTTGTGAGCAACCGCGTGCTCAGAGATAGTCCCATCGACCACAGGATCCTGGAAGCTATTCCAATCGATCAACCGACCC
>JBCCBL010000018.1:0-18798 GCA_039034055.1 Verrucomicrobiota bacterium
GCTGCCTCAAACAGGAACCTGCCCATGGCTGACCTCAAGCACCGCCGCCCGCTGAAAAGCCGGGACACAAGCTGGGCGCAGGCCATCACCCGGCGGCTGGCGGCGGCGAACATGACACCCAACCAGATCTCAGCCGCCAGTGTTGGTTTTGCCGGGCTGGCGGGTGCATGCTTTGCGGCAGTCACCATTACCGACGGCGCGTTGCGCACAGTCCTGTTGTTGGTCGCGGGTGTCTTTGTGCAGATGCGGCTGCTTTGCAATCTGTTCGACGGCATGGTCGCGGTCGAGGCCGGGCGTGCCGAGCCAACCGGCCCGTTCTGGAACGAGGTTCCGGACCGGCCAGCCGACGTCCTGATCCTTGTCGGGTTCGGCATTGGTGCAGGCGCCGTTTGGTTGGGCTGGGCGGCCGCAGCGCTTGCCATTTTCATCTCCTACCTGCGTGCCTTTGGAACCTCACTCGATCAAGCGCCAGACTTTTCGGGCCCCATGGCGAAACAGCACCGCATGGCGGCCGTTACTGGTGGTGCTTTGATAGCAGCGATATCAACGCCGTGGTTCGAGCCCGCAGTGATCCTTTTGCTGGTCCTTTGGGCGGTTGTTCTGGGCGAGGTCCTTACCGCGTATCGCCGCATGCGAAAGATATGCGATCAGCTGTCACAGTCGGGGTAAAATCACCGAGATCGCAATGGCCGTAGGCGCATGGTCTGCCGCCGCCCGATCTTCACACCGCGCGGCAGGCAGCACGGCTTGCCTGTGACATCACCTGTCAAGCAGGAGGTCCCAAGATGTCGACTGTATTCTTCAGTCTCATGCCATTCGCAATGCTCGCCCATAGCCTCGTAGGCCGCGTGTCTCTCGCCTTCTCGACTTCATCATGCGATCGCTCGCACTGACCGATGGCGATGGCGTTACTGCGGCAGCAGCACCGGGCCTTTCGCGGCGAACGACATGTTGACCTCCGTGCCGGGCTCCAGCGGATCATCGACGTCATCCTGCACCGCAAAGACCTGACCGAATGCGCCGGTGAGTGTGTACTCCATGCGCACGCCAACATAGGTCGCCTTTGCCACGGTCGCCGCGATCCCTCTTTCACTACCGATCAAGATGCGGGACGGGCGCACGGCAAGCGTCGCTTTGCCGGGCGTCAGCCCTCGGGCAGGCAGACTGTGCGTACGGCCGTCAATCTCGATCACCGCCATCTCGCCCTCGACTGCTGTGATCTGGCACTCCAAAAGGTTCGCCTCGCCAATAAAGTCCGCCACAAAGCGGTCGTTGGGTGCGTCGTACAATTGGCGTGGCGTGCCGATCTGGGCGATTGCGGCGTTGCGCATGACGACAATCTCGTCGGACACCGCAAGCGCTTCTTCTTGATCGTGGGTGACATACACGACCGTCAAACCGAGGTCCTGCTGGATCGCGCGGATGTCTTCGCGCACCTGTCGCCGCAGCTTGGCGTCGAGGTTCGAGAGCGGCTCATCGAAGAGCAGCACCTGCGGTTCCAAAACCAGCGCGCGGGCGACAGCCACGCGTTGTTGCTGGCCGCCGGAAAGCTCTGACGGCAGCCGCTTGTCGAAGCCCTTGAGGCCGACCAGATCGAGGCCCTTCAGCGCCCGGTCCCGCGCCTCCTCCTTGCCGAAGCCGGAAAAGGTCAGCCCGTATTTCACGTTCTCCAAAACGCTCATGTGCGGGAAGAGTGCGTAAGACTGGAACACCATCGACACGTCGCGATCCGTCGCGGGCAGCTTGGTCACATCGCGGTCACCGATCAGAATGCGCCCCGAGGATGCCATCTCCAGCCCCGCGATCATGCGCAACATAAGTTTGCTTCCTATCTATTTCCGTGACCCAAGTCGGGGCTCTTTTGTTACTGTTAAGAAAAGACTAACCTTAAATGATAAGACTGTGGAAAAATCATTTTGGAAAGACTCTTGGGATGAAGGGGGTTACAAGACCAGTTTTCATAAACTTGATGTACATGCGTACTTATTTAAACACCTTCCTCCACCTAAACTTTCAAACAAGAAGGTTTTGATACCGCTCTGTGGAAAGAGCGTAGACTTGATATATTTTAGAGAATATGCTGCTCAGGTTATTGGAGTAGAATTTATTCACAAAGCGGTAAATCAGTTTTTCGAGGAACAAAAACTACCGTTTACAAAAGCTGGAAATTTTTTCTTGGCTGATAAATTAACAATTATCAATTCGGACTTTTTTAATGTTTCCGTCGATGATATCGGCCACATTGATTTAATCTATGATCGGGCTTGTCTGGTTGCCTTGCCACCGCAGTTACGCTTCAGATATATTCAAAAAATTGAAGAACTACTACCCATGGGTTCACAGCAGTTTATAAATACTCTAGAATATTTTCCGACTAAATTAGAACCCCCATTTAGCATACCGCCCACTCAGGTAAGGGATTACTACGGCTACTCTCACCATATCGAACATGTTGAGTCGGAAAATGTTGAGAATCATGGGCTAAAGAGGGCTTGGGGGCTTGATTATGTGAAAGAACACGGATTCCTAGCCACCAAGAATCACATTTAGGACAGGTCACTGATTGAATTGATTAGGGATGGATGGAGATGTTTTTGATTTGTATTTAAAAAATAGGACAAATGGGAGACAAAGGAGCACTCTCGACTTAGAATGGTTCATTGAGGAGACAAGGAATCGGTCTCGAATGATAACGCACGCTTTAACCCAGGCAGCGAATAGCAGTTTCCCGCATTACGGTGTGCTGTTCAGTGGGGCGGTTGAGGATTTGCTCGAAGGCTTTTGAAAACTCGAGTTGGAAATCGACGAGTTTTTTAAGTTTCAAGCGTTCTGCGGTGCGTGCCAGCATGCCCACATACCAAGCGTTTTGGGAGAAAATATTAAATCCGCTTTTCGAGTTATCTGAACCAAAAATATCTCCGTAATGCCGTTGTGCAGATTCCCAAGACGATTTGTCAACACCGCCTCGAGGGCCTGAGCTGAGGCGGATTGCTTTAGCATCGATAAGGGTGCGAATCTGTATGAGCAGTCGATTACGGCCTTGAAGGTTGCTGATGAGGCCCCGGGCATCGCTGAAGGTGAAGAAGTGACGGTCGAGTGCAAGGAGTGTTTTACTTAGATCCAGAGTATAAAAAGCTTCGGCAGCTTCGAAGAAATCGGTGTCACCAAATACTGGAACATGTTCGTGAATATGATCTTCGGTGATGGTGCCACCAGGACCTACCATAGTGGCGATCTTGGCGGTCTCGTTTTCGACGACACGGGCATTTCCGGAGACCTTGGCAATGAGGATCTCGCGCGCATTGCCCGAGAATTCTACCTGAGCTTCTGAGGCCATTTTTTCGATGAGCGCGTAGAGGGGCCCTAAGTTCTTTCCGTCGAAAGCGAGGTGTTGGCCGTTGCCCTGTTTGTAAAACCACTTGTATCCTGCGCGGCGGCGATCCACAGGGGTTGCTGAGATGAGGAGCCGGGCGCTTTGGCCGTCGAGCGTTTCGATACTTGATTTGAGGCGATCAAGGCGGTCTAGGGTCCCCTGAGCGCGACCAGTTACCGAGTCAGCGAAAAAGTTGGCGTTACGAATCCAGACTAATTTGGCCCCGCCAAAAAGAGACATCGCCTGCAGGCTGCCGACCGTCTGAGAAATGATCCCGTCGACATCGCTCACGTTGTTGGCCCGCCCATCAATAATCTCAATTGAATACTCGTCGGCCTTGGTTTCCTCGATCCAATCAGACCACACTGCCTTGGCTCGCTGAGTGAGCAGATAGTCATCGTCGCCTGAGAAAAATTGGAAGCCCTGAGTCATTAGTCTTCCGAAGCTGGGGTTGACCTAGCGTGCGTTCAAGGATTAATGGGTTTACAGAGGCAGCAGTAGTATTGGAAGACTCCTGAAGAGCGATCCAGTCGGTTTCATCACAAGCCGGTGTTAATGCTAGCTATTCTTCGATCTCTGGTTTTCCGTCGACGGCAAAGTCACTGAGGCTTTCTGGGAGTTGTTCAAAGTTGAAGCTGGTAATCTCAAATGCGTGTTTTTCGAAAATTTCTTTCCAGAGGGGAGTAGCCGCGCTGCTTTGGACGGTCAAATAGGCCGTATCTGCAGGAATATCTTCGGCCTCTTCGCTGTCGGTGCCTGGTTCTGCCACGTTTTCTTCGGATTGACCATCGGTTGTCTCGGCTGGCTTCACTTCGGGCCGGCGACCATATTTAAACGTGAAGTCGTCGCCAGATTCTAGGGTAATTGAAACGGTCCGGGCGTATACCATCGCTTCTTTGACCGCATCACTTTCAATAGCTGCCAGATCCTGAAAGCGCATACTAGAGAATGGGCTAAGTTTGCTCTCCAATGCTTCCTGATCGATCTCTTTTGATGCATCTGAGGCAAGGCTGAACCCCGCGTCTGCATCGGCTTTTTCGTAGCTGAGACCCTCTCCGGAAATCGTGCGTACGGCGCTCCATTCAAATTCCCAAGCGGTGTCGACGGTCCAGTCTTCAGGATCGGTCTGAATGAATGGTTTCTCTTCGACCAACACGACCTTCGGGCTGCGATCTACTTGGGTGAAGTGCCCTTGGGTGTTGCCTGATTTGCCGAAAGAGATGTTAGCGAGGGTTGAGCCTTCGCTATCCTGGAAGACGACGCGTGATTGGCCGATATCGAGCGTTTTGATTCGATCGGGGTCATCCGTCACGGCACGGATGATCTTCGATTCAGAAAGCCCATTGACCAGGTCGCTGATTTTGCTGAAGTCGGCCGGTAAACCGTAGCGCGCTGGGACGATCCAGTTTTCATTGGATTTGATGACTTCAACTGCCGGACTCTCGGATAGATCTTCGAAAACTTGGATGACGCTTGCCTCGGAAATGCTGTCCGGTTCAAGCAGACTCTGGCCAACGAGATCCGACTGGATTGGCTGAGATTTCGTAAGTTGGGCGATCCAAAGAACGCCTGCAATGACGGCGAGCACTGCGGTTAAAATGCTGATGTTTTTCAGGTTCATGATCTGAAAGAATCTGGGATAAATGGGTTTACTTTTCGCGTTTCCCGCGTCTGCCAAAATAGAGGGCACCAAAAATTAGGACAATGATTGGGCCGGCTACCAAATTTATAGAGGCGAGCGTGATCTCTAAGTTCTCAATGTCTTCTCGCATGTTTTTGCGAATCTCGCGAAGGCTGCTGCGCAGGTCGGCTTCGTCGTTGCGAAGGGTTTCAATTGCACTGAGGACCTCTGGAGTTGCGATAAGAAGGCGCTGGTCGGCCTGTTGAGATTGTAACTCCGCGAGTTGACGGGTGGTTTCCTGCATCTTGTTTTCGATGTCTTCGGCAGCTGCTTGGAATTTCGATTGAGCTTCGAGTTCCATGGCTTCGACGCGCGTGAAGGTGCGGAAGTTACTACCCTTACCACGGATTCCCATGAGTTGGTTCCCGCCGGCCAAATAGTCGATGGTGTTGGAAAAGAAAGCCAGGTTATCGTTCATCGGTTGGTAAGTTTCCATTCCGGGCAAAAAGCTGACCCGTTGGGCGACGAACTGGTCGAAAATGAGGTCGGAGTCGCTCAAGACGATGATTTGGGCGTTTTCAGTGGATTTCAGGATGTCTAGATCCACATCGACCAGGGGTTCGATTTTGAATTGAGTGAGGTCCTCTTCATTGCTGGCTGGGCTCGATGAGAGACCCCCCGGGAACGCGGAATTTAGAGGTCCCGAAAAGCGGGCTGCTACCACGCGCCGCTCGCCATCGGTCAAAATTTGTCTTGGTAATTGGGACGGTTGCACGAACTGAAGGGCATTAGCCATCATCTGCCCTGAGCGTTCTGAGGTTTCCAAGAGTACTTCCATATCGAGCATCGACTCTGAGCTTAGTCCAAGACTTCCCGCTTCAAAGACCCAGATGTCTTGAAGTTGCGCCATGATTGGCGATTCCGACTCGATGTCGCTAATGCTGATAAAGGTCGGATTGCGGAAGGGCAGGCCATCTGCGCCGGCTCCCGTTTCGAGTCCATTAATCAGGTCGCCAACGACATCGCTGCTCGAGAAGTCGATACCATAGATCTCCGTCAGAGTATCGAGGTTGCTGGGACTGATTCCGGGCGGCCCGGCCATTGGATTGCTGGGTTGCTGAGAGAGGCGTTGATAGGCTGAAGATGGGTCAATTGCGAATAGTGCCGGGCGGCCTTCCATGACGTATTGATCGATGGCGAATAGGATAGGGTCCCCGAGAGGGCTGGGATGAATGACTGCTAGAACATCGATATCATTGGGAATACTTTCCGAGGATGAATCTAAGAATTCTAGTTCATAGGTGCGTTCGAGTTCCTGAATAATCAGCCAGGGGTCGCTCCCCTGCGGAGGCATTCCCATCATGGCGGGCATTTGAGGTGAGCCTTCCATCTCGCTCAGACTGGTGAGAATTCCTAACTTCGGTTTAAAAAGCCGGGTAGATTCATAGATAATTCGTGAGATGTCGTATTCTAGGTAGCTCTCGCGTTGGGGCTGGAAGAATGGAATGGTCGCTTCTTGATCGGCTTGAAATACGTGGAGTCCCAACATAATGCTGTCACCGCTTGGGAGGGTTTGCCGATTTAATCCGATGCGGATTGCCGCCTCTTCCTCTTCGGTGTCGGGGCGCGGGTCGATGGCTTCAAACGCGACCATGTTGCCACCAATACGATCATATTGATTGAGGAGTGACTCTACACGCTCAGCGAAATTTTGAAAAGATACCGGTAAGCCCTCGGAGGATTCGGTATAGTAGAACCTTATTTGCACCGGCTCTTCGAGTTCTTCAAGAAGGATTCTTGAGCCTTCTGAGAGGGTGTATTGATTCTCGGCTGTGAGATCCCATTGACCTGGGATCATCCGGCCGATCCAGTTGATGAGGACGAAGCAAATAAGCAACAGTCCGACAAGAATCCATTTTTGTGAATTTTTCATATTGATCGGAAGTGAGAACTTATCGTTCGAGGATGAGGATATTGAGAGACAGACACAGGAAGGTGACTGCACCGAAGAAACAGAGACTGCCGAGGGAGATCAGACCGGAGGACATGAGGTCAAAATGATAGGTAACACTGAGGCTTGAGATGAGTCCGACGAACTCGGCGGGCACCTCCAGGTTTTCCAAAAGTGAGTTGAAGGGGCCGAACCCAAGGAGCACCAAGACCAGGCAGATAATGACGCTGACGACAAACGCGATGACTTGATTGCGGGTAAGCGATGAGGCGAGGGAGCAGATACTTAGAAAGGCGGATGCGGTGAGGATCGCCCCTAGGTAGCCGCTAAACATTGGTCCAAGATCTGGGGACCCCAAAAAGAAAACGGTAGCAGGGACGGTCAGCGTGAGCGCTAGGTTGATTCCGATGAAGGCCCACGCAGCGAGGAATTTTCCTATGACTGCCTCAGACGGACTGATCGGGCTCGTGAAGAGGATTTCCCAGGTGCCTGAGCGCATCTCTTCGGCCCACAGCCGCATCCCGACTGCGGGAATTAGGAAGAGGTAAACCCAGGGAAGGAAGGTGAAAAATACTTGCAGTGAAGCCTGGTTGGCATCGAAAAATCGTCCAACAAACCAGGGCAAGCCGACCGCCGCCAAGATGAATGCGGCCATAAATACGTAGGCTACCGGCGTGCGAAAGTAGCCAAAAAACTCACGCCTAAAAATCGCAGAGATTCCGTTCATAATCATAAAAAGGTTAGCGAAAAGACTTAGGCTGCGTTTTTCTGGGTCATTGATCGGAACACATCTTCAAGACGAGGACGCGCCAACTCAATACTGTCCAAAGCGATACCTTTCTCCGAACTGATGCCGAGGACTTTGGCCTGGATGTTTTGCCCCTTCGTTGGTGACAAAACTAACTTCCGTTTGGTCGGGCGACTCACTTTCTGGATCCATTCCACTCCTTGGATTGCAGTCTCGAAAGACTTCAGAGAATCCTCTTCTCCGTTGACTGTGAGTTCATTGAACCTCGGATGTTTTTTGAGAAGCTCTTGGGGGGTCGCATCGACTTTTACGACACCGCGGTCGATTATAATGACTCGGTTGCACATCGCACTGACCTCTTCGAGAATGTGAGTTGAGAGGATGATTGCTTTATCCTGAGCCATCCCTGAAATGAGTTTGCGCACCTCGTCTTTTTGATTGGGGTCTAGGCCATCGGTGGGCTCGTCCAAAATGAGACATGGTGGGTTGTGTAAGATAGCCTGGGCTAGGCCGACGCGTTGCCGGTAGCCTTTGCTCAAGGTATCTAAGGTTTGGTAGACAACGCCATGCAGGTGGCAGGTTTCAATGGCTTTGTCCACACTGCTGGACTTTTGGACTTGAGCGAGGCCGCGCATTTCGGCGGTAAAACTCAAGAACTCGTGAACCGTCATCTCAGGATAAAGAGGACCGGTCTCTGGAAGGTAACCGAGCTGGCTCTTTGCGGCTTTGGCGTTGGTTCCGACGTTCTTGCCAGAAATAAAAGCCTTGCCGGAAGAGGGTCTCAGGAATCCGGTGAGCATTTTCATGGTGGTGGATTTTCCGGCACCATTCGGGCCCAGGAATCCTAAAATGTCACCGGGTTTTACTTCGAAGCTTACTTGATTCACGGCGCGGAATGCACCGTAATCTTTGGTAAGGTTTTCTGCTAAAATCATTGGGTATTTTGGGTCGTTAGGAAGCTGCTATAAACCAGGTGAAGATTTTAGGGTTCCGAAAAAAATCAACACTTTACGTTCAGAATTTCGCTAATTGAATGCTGTGTTGTGGTGTAGAGAACGATTGTCGCATCGGTCTGAATGATTCAGTGTGGCAGCGCAGTATAATCACATGGCAGCCGCAGTCCTAATTCGTCAAAGGAGACTGCAACGAATTCTCCTGCACTTAGGAAGACGGATTTTTATACATCAACAGCTCACAAACTAAAACATGCACGTTTTTTTTAACCGGGTAAAACGTGAGGTGAAATTTTAGAGATTCACCTTAGCCAACCGAGAGAATCGTTTATCACTTTATGAAAGGTGTTCTTAGTAAATTGTTTACGAAAGAATATCGAGGCTGAATGATAGAAATTTTTCTGATAATATGTTATTAACACCTGATTATTAGGTGTTTAGGAAAAATTATTTACAATTTAATGTTGTCCTTTCTTAAATTTTTTTTACTCTCCTTACTATCAAGCACAAGCTCTGCTATTTTTTAAGTCATGGGAAAACACTTCAGCGAATTGAACGAAAAAATAAAGGCACTCCGGGGTATTAGCATGATTCAACGGACCTGGGCCGATGTGGCCTATATGATGAGTGAGCAAGATCGCTCACGTTACCTTTTGATGTTGGATACCGCCAAGTTTTTCATGATGCGTAACAATTTTATTCGAGTGAATCGCGAGTATCGCGTGATTCACGATTTCCTGCAAACCGTGCAATCGCGCGGGAAGGATTCTAACTAATTTATCTCCAATTCTTCTCTCCCTCCTAAAGCTCGCCTGAGTCCACTAAAGTGGCAGGCGAGCTTCTTTTTGGTCATTGAAAGGGAGGGCGCCGAATCGTTCATTTCTTCGGCAAGTGAAGTCACCGTGCCATCGGTGATTCCGCACGGGATGATTCCTGAAAAATGGGAGAGGTCAGGATTTACGTTAAGTGAGAATCCATGGTAGGTGATCCAGCTCTTAACCGCGACGCCAATTGCTGCTACTTTCCGCTCTTCAAACCAGATACCGGTCTTCCCGGCACGACGAGTCCCGGTAAGGCCAAAGTCCGAGAGGGTGTTGATCAACATTTCCTCAATCGCCCGCAATACGGCATGCAGATCACCCGATCCCCGAGCATCACAAATAAGATAACCGACGATTTGTCCGGGACCGTGATAAGTGATATCACCTCCGCGGTTTGATCTTACAAGCCCGATACCATTGGCCTGCCGTTGGCCCTCATCCCACAATAAATGCTTTTCGGCGCCTTTTCGCGCACCCAATGTGTAGATTGCGGGATGCTCAAGAAGCACCATCGTATCCGGGCGATTTCCGACCTTTCGCGCCGCTACGTACGTAAGCTGACGTTCTAGCGCTTCCTCATAATCAATCAGTCCCCAATCTTCGACAATCCACGCATCTGGCTGTTGCTGAATCACATCCACAGTTAAAGTGTCAACAGCTCCTACCGTGTTTCAAACATGAAACGAGTACTTGTGCTTCTTATATCGCTCATCCAAATTCCGCCGCAATGCGTATATTGCTGACTTCCCACGGCTCAACAGGAGACATCTATCCAGTTATTCGGCTGGGCCGGGCCCTTGTTGACGCCGGTCACGAAGTGAGATTCGCGACGGTTTCACTGTTTCAGGAAGAAATCGAGGAGGCTGGAATTGAATTCATTTATCTTCCTCCAGATTGGGAAGAATCAGGTTTTGCCGAAGCGATGCGCGATTTGGCCCAGGTGAAAAATAATCTGGATCTGCTGAAGTCAATTTATGGAGAAGCGGTGCCCTACTTGAGAGAAATTGTTGCCACGCTCGCCGAGCATATGCCTTGGTGCGATTTGTTTGTCTCGAGCTACGTTTTTTCTCCACTTGGAAGCCTTGCTAAAAAATACCATAAACCCTTCGCGACTCAGCTCTTTGTCCACGATTTTATCCCGTCTCGTCGGGTAACTCCCAACCCGATCCCGGGCATCCGAGGGGCGCCGCGAGGGTTGCAAGATGCCTGGAATGGTATGTGGTGGCGGGTCATCGATCGCTTGCTGGTCTCGGCGATTCACGATGTGCTCGGCGAGGAGATGAGAGGGGCGGGCCTGACGCTTCCTGATAGTTTTCTCCACAAAGCCTCCAATCTGAGTCTGGTAACCCTTTCCAAAGCCCTGTTTAAGCCGGATTTCGAGGAGCACCCAGAACAGTTTCAGTACTCGGGTTACCTGAGATGGCAGGCCAGAGAAGATCCCAGACTGGATGACGAAATTTTGAAATTCACCGGTGGCGAGAAAGTCCCGATCTTGACCTTTGGCAGCGTGACATTCGAGAAGCAACGCCGGGTGATGACGCGCTTCATGAAACATTGGCCCAAAGGAAAAAAAATCATTGTTCAGCAAGGCTGGGCGGGATTGACGGTGGCCCGCCCACGCCCTGAGATCAAGGTGGTCGGCAAGGTTTCTCACGATCAACTCTTTCAACATGGATCGGTAATCATTCATCATGGAGGATCGGGAACTACGGGGACGGCGCTGCATGCCGGAGTGCCGCAGATCGTAATTCCTCACTTTGGCGATCAATATTTCTTTGCCGATGAGGTTGAGCGTCTGAATTGCGGCTACAGCCTAAGGCGCCGCCGCTGGCCGGAAAATCTTCCAGGCACCATTCGAAAAATTGATCGTCACACCCGCATCGGAAAACGAGCCAAGGAGGTTGCCGAGATCTTGCGCAAAGAGGACGGTCCTAGCGAAGCGGCGCGCATCCTTGAAAAATACGCCCAGGAGGAGCAGGAGCGTATCGATCAAAACTTGGTCGACTAGGCGATATTTGGGTTTCGAGTGCCACGCGTTGCCGCGGATGGGTGCGGGATTTGTGGATCGCTGCCCAGAGAAATCAACGGGTCGCCCTTACCCCGATTGGAGACGCAGATCCTTGATATTGTCGCATTCGGGGATCGCCTGGATCTTTTTGAGGATACTGGCTTTTTGGAAGAGGATTTCGTTCCGAAGACTGGCGTTGCTTGTCGCGATTAAGAGGACTCCTTGGGCGGTGATTTTTACCGGACTGCAACGATGTGCGAAGCGGCCCCCCAAGATCTCGCGCCAATGTTGCATCAAAACACGTTCGGGCTTGGTTTGCTCAATGCCGTGCTGTTTGAACAGGACATCTACAAGGTTTTCAATGTTCTTGGTCGAACGCATGCGGGCTCGCGTCGGTTTGAACGGAATTCCTTTGAAGTCCGCAATCGCTTTCAGGGCTGATTTTGAGAAGGGGATTCCTCCGCGTTGGCTGGGCGTCTGTTTATCGAAATTCACCTTTTTAGATATAGATTATCCTGAACACGTTTTCTTGAGATTCAAAATTACAAAAAGTGTGTTTTGCGAAATTAGGATAATTGATGGATTCTGAGCAAAGTCCTTGCGAAGCTATTATGACTCTTTTGTGTCCGAAGGTATTGCATCGAAATTTTCGCGACACAACTCGAATCCATATTAGGTAAGCGTCTAGGTTTCGGGAAGGGTGCGATCCGAAATTAATCCTCTTACTTTTGCGATGGCCTCAGCGACTGAAAAGGTTCCCTCGATAGACTTGTTGGTACGGGAGCGTATGGAGACCTTGCCTTCTTCCGCTTCTTTTGCCCCGACGACGAACATAACCGGAATTTTATCGAGTTCGGCGCGTCGGATCTTTGCACCAAACTTTTCATTGTGAGCATCTACCTTGGCGCGGACTAATTCACCTCGAAGCTGCTGGAGGATGTCATTTGCGTAGTCAGTCGATTTTTCGCTTATCTGAAGAATTCGCACTTGCTCCGGTGCGAGCCAGATCGGGAAGTTCCCGGCAAAGTGTTCGATCAGGACCGCGGTAAACCGTTCCAAAGAGCCAAAAGGGGCACGGTGAATGATGACAGGGCGGTGTCTCTCGTTGTCGCTGCCGATGTAGTTTAAGTCAAAGCGGATGGGTAAATTGTAGTCAACCTGGACCGTGCCGAGTTGCCATTCGCGTCCGATGACATCTTTCACGACGAAGTCGATTTTGGGCCCATAAAAAGCGGCTTCACCAGGTTCCTCGGAATAAGCAACGCCCAATGACTCGGCGGCGCTGCGGCAGGCGCTCTCGGCCTTGTCCCAATTTTCGGGCGTCCCGGTATATTTATTTGAATCTGGATCGCGCAGCCCAA
Organism: Verrucomicrobiota bacterium; assembly: GCA_039034055.1. Taxonomy (GTDB): domain Bacteria; phylum Verrucomicrobiota; class Verrucomicrobiia; order Opitutales; family JABSRG01; genus JBCCBL01. Next base: position 12,837 of record JBCCBL010000018.1, read on the forward strand.
CGCGGACCCGATATTCTGACATTCCGAGCGTTCCAAAAACAATTTTGACCAAGTCTAAACAGCCTTTGATCTCCGCTTCGAGCTGATCTTCAGTGCAGAAAAGATGCGCATCATCCTGGGTGAATCCACGCACGCGCGTCATGCCATTGAGTTCCCCCGATTGCTCCCAGCGGTAAACGGCGCCAAATTCAGCAAGGCGAACGGGGAGGTCTCGGTAGGATCGGGGTTCCGAGTCGTAAATTTTGATATGGAACGGACAATTCATCGGCTTGAGCATGAAGCCGTCAATATCGCCCGATTCCATTTTACTCATCAATTCCCCGCAGGATCCGTCTTCATCGACCAGATCCTTCATGAAGGGACGGTCGACAATCGGCGGATACTGCGAATCCTGGTAATATGGGAAATGTCCACTCGTTTTGAAGAGTTCGAGCTTACCGATGTGCGGGCTATAAATGGTGTCGTAGCCTTGTTTGAACAGGTGGAAGGAGATGAAATTCTGAAGCTCGGTGCGAATGACCGCACCATTGGGTTTCCAGAGAACTTGGCCCAGGCCAACCGTTTCATCGATGTGAAATAGTTTGAGTTCTCTGCCCAGTTTCCGGTGATCGCGCTGTTTGGCTTGTTCGAGCTGTTCCAGGTAATCGCTGAGGTCTTCCTTAGTTAAAAAGGCGGTCCCATAAATCCTCTGGAGTTGTTTATTCTTCTCGTCGCCACGGTGGTAAGCACCCGCAATGGAGAGGAGTTTGAAAGCTTTGATCTTCTTGGTATAGGAGACGTGAGAACCGGCACAAAGGTCGATAAATTCTCCGTTTTGATAGAATGATATAGTATCGCCTTCCGGGATGTCTTCGAGACGGCCGAGTTTATAGCGTTCCTGACCTATCTTCTTGATGAGGGTGATCGCCTCCTCGCGGGGGACCTCACGGCGTTCGAAACGTTGATTTTCCTTAATGACTTTTTTCATCTCAGCCTCGAGCTTTTCCAAGTCCTCGAAGGTCAGCTTGTGGTCCAGGTCGATATCGTAATAGAATCCGGTGTCAGTAGGCGGACCGATATCGAGCTGCGCTTCTGGGAAAACCCGAAGAACAGCTGTGGCTAGGACGTGAGCGGCCGAGTGGCGAAGCTCCTCGAGCGGAGACATGTCTTTCATGGCTGTAGATCTGAATAGAGTTAAACGCTAGGGCGTAACACAGTCTTTCGGATCTGCCAAGGATTCGATGCGAAGAGTCGCCTAAATGATGAGGACACCTTTTCTCAGGCTTCGCATGTCAGTCTTTTCAGAGGACTCCTTTGGGGCTATTTGGTCGCGACGTAGGCTGGCTCGGTGAGTCTTTTCGGCTCGAATGCTCCCTCGGCCCATCCAGCGATTTTTCCCTTGAGGTATTCAACCCAGGTTGGATGAGTGTTGAGGCATGGGATTTGTTCGAAGCTTTCGCCACCAGCCTCTTCAAAAATTTCCGCCCCTTCGCCGCTGATTTCCTCAATGGTCTCTAGGCAGTCTGCGGTGAATGCCGGGCACATGATTTTGATCTTTTTGACACCCTGCTCAGGAAGGGCCTCGAGTGTCTTATCGGTGTATGGCTGGAGCCAGGGCTCTCGTCCGAGACGCGATTGAAAGGTGACCATGTATTTTTCTTTTGGAATATCGAGAGCTTCGACAAATTTTTCGACGGTCATCGCGCATTGGTGGCGGTAACAAGTGGCATGGGCCGGATGGCAGGTGTTGCAACAATCCGGCGTTTTCATGCAGTGTTGGTGGGATGGGTCTCCCTTCACAAGATGCCGTTGGGGAATGCCGTGAAATGAAAAGATGAGTTTGTCGTAATCGTCTTGAAGGTATGATTGGGCGCTCTCGACGAGAGCTTCAATGTAGCCTGGATCGTCGTAGTAGGGGGGTAGTAGGGTGGTCTTAAGCTCAGGCTTTAATTTTCGGACTTCATCCATCACCGCGACGACAGCAGTTTCGTAACTGGACATCGCATAGTGAGGATACATTGGCATGATGTAGAGATCGTCGACGCCCTGGTTGATCAGTCTTTCCACGACGTCAGGGGTCGATGGATTGCCGTAGCGCATCGCCATCTCAATCGGGAAGTCGAAGGACTCGGCGACAAGGTCTCTCAGTGCGAGGCTGGTGACAATGAGGGGCGAGCCTGCTTCAGTCCAAATCTCTTCGTAGGCTTCTGCAGATTGTTTGGGGCGAAATGGGAGGATGAAGGCATTGACAACTAGTTTGCGTATTGGAGTCGGCGCGTCGAGAACCCGTTCGTCCATCAAAAATTCTTTCAAATACCGCCGAACATCTGGGATGTCCGTAGAGTCCGGAGAACCGAGATTGAGCATAATTACGCCACGCATAAATCTATTGGATTTAGAAATCCTGTAAATTCAAGTTCTAACCACTCTTATCGCAGGGGGTACCTATGTTTGAGCGCTGCGTAGAATGTGTCTTAGTGCAAATCTATAGGGCAAAAGGAGGACGCCTGCCATGAAAAATTTGGCCGTAAGGTCTCCGCCAGCAAGCATAAGCCAGTCGATTCCGGTTCCGGCAAAGGCTAGCGAAAAGAAGATTACGGTGTCCAAGACTGAAGCGGACAGCGAGCCGAGGAATGGGGCTTGCCACCAAGGGCGATTCCTCAGTCGGTTGAAGATGAGGATGTCGAGGAGTTGTGAACTTAAAAATGCAGCGCTGGAGGCCAGTGCGATTCGCACCGGAGCGATGATCGCAGACAAGATGAGTCCAATGATCAATCCCGCATAGGCAACCTTTCGAGCGTCTCTTGGCCCCGCCCAACGATTGGTCATATCAGTCACCCAAAAAGCAATCGGGTAGGTGAAAGCGGCAATGGTTAACCATTCGTTGATCGGAAACTGCACCAGGTAATTGGATGCTGCAACTACGGTGGCCATCCCCAAGAGGGGGATCCACAAGGGTTTTGGGTTTTCCTTCAAACGTTCAAATGCTATTGAAATTTTATACGGCAAGGACGCTTTCACGCGCGTGTTCGACAAGGCGTTTTTTGTAGTCAAAATCAGCTTTGAGGGGAAGTTGCGCCACTCCAAGAATTCGTCTTAAAATCTCAATACCTTTCAGTGCTTCAACGGCTGGTTCATTGACTGAGGCTAGGTTTTTGTAAGTCTCGACGAAGGTCTCTTTGATCGTTTCAGGAGAGCCCGCCATCTCGAAGTGCGCAAGAGCCACTGAAAGGTCGAACGCAGGATTTCCCATGAAGGCAAACTCGGGATCGATAACCAGTATTTCGCTCTTGCGGCGAAGCCAACTGCCAGGGAAGTAGTCACCGTGGAGTAGTGTATCGCCATCTGCGAGGTAGTATTCTTCGCCGAGCAATCGAGCTTTTTTTGCTAACTTGCCGTCTTCGATCAAGTGCTCGGCGACTTGCTGGAGTCCTGGGGTGATCGAATCGAGATCGATGCCGTTATTGGGACGGAAGGGAATGTCGAAGATATGCTCATGATTGAGCGAGCGCATGTCACGGTTAGTGATGTCCGGAGTCTGATCGCTATCCATTTCGCTCGAATGGAGCGCTCCAAGCCACTCGGCGGCTGCTTTTGCATGTTCCCCTCTGATGGAGCTTGGGTTTGCGTAGATATCTGAACAGTCCTGGGTATTGGGCTCGAATAGAAACAACAGGGTACGGTTACCCAAATCAATATCGAGCAGTCGTGGCATATGGCTCGAAACGTTCTCGATGGTTTCAACTGCGTGATAAAACGATGCTTCTCGAATACTCCGGTCCCAAGGTGCGTTGATCGAGGGATACTTCGCGACCCAAGGAACGCTTTGCTTTAGAACGAGAGCACCCAGGTTGGTCTTCAAAAGGCGTGTGATGTTCATATTCCCATCACCAAGAGGATGCTTCGACTCGACCTGAACGTTTTCTAACCCTTCCACCCTCCGGCGTTTCAGATAGACGGTTAGCGCCTCGGGTTCCATTTCATCGATAAAGATGAATCCTGGGAAATCGTTGCGAAGGATCTGTCGGTTCATAGAGATTTGAGAACCGTAAGCTCACAAATCTATCGAAGAAGGCAAAGACTATCTGCCAAAAATCTGGGTTTATTGGACCGCCATCGGGGGTCGCGTTAGTTTCTCGGCAATCTCATCGCGCTGCGATTCATCAATATGCCCGAGAACATCCATGAGGGCGATGATTCCAACAATCCGTTGATCTTCGGTAACCATAATCTTATTCACTCCTTCGCGGACCATGATTTCGAGCGCAAGCCTTACGTCAGATTGGGGGTGTATCTGTGGAATATCGCGTAAATTTAGGCCGCTTAAATCTGAGGACTGAGTCACTCCGCGCTGTTTGATGTAGTCGTAGAAATCATCCCGCCTGAACACTCCCAAGAGCTTACCGGTGCTAGCGTCAGTGACTGGGTAATTGGTGTGCCGGCTGTCCTTGAAGATCTGGAGTGTTTCGGCGACAGTCGTGTTGCTGGCAATAGAGTTAACTTGGGGGACCATTTTTTCCGAAACAGGACTGGAAAGCAATTCATCTGGGAGAGGATCAAGCATTGATTTGAGGTCTTCAGAAGTCCGATACTGCTGGGCTGATCGTTTCAGCAGGCGTTGGAAGTAAGTTGAGGTGCCCATCACTGCTTTGAACTCGCCGCTGCTCAATGCGATCAAGGTAGTTGGTTGGCGGGCAATTGCCCGGAACCGCCACGTGTCGTCTTCAAAGAGCGCACGCTCACCGAAGAATTCTCCGGCTCGGATTGTTTTAATCAACTCGTCCCCGTCGACAATATCGATACGTCCCGTTTTCACGACATAAAACGAAAAGGCTGGTTCACCGGGATTGAATAAAATATTACCCTCCTCAAGATAGACCTCCTGGAGTGAGCGCGAGTAGCGTGGGCTGATAACATTGATGTCTCGCGGGAAGAAGAGATCGAGAGTCCAGTCGATCATTACGCGGAATTTTCGGTCGATACCGGGTAGCTTGCTCAAATAAATGGTCCGCCACATGAACCAAGCCAAAAAGCCTGAAAAATTGATCCCCATGACATTGGCAACGGCGGTGCGGTGTCCGATGGCTGCAAGTTCACCGAGTCCGGTAAATTTGAATGGCTTTGGTTTTTTGCCCTTTTGTAGTGCGACTAGGTTTTTTCCAAGTAGAACGCCCTGACGCATAGCGAACTGGGCGGTAGCCGCACAGGTCTCATCGGATTTCCATAATGGAACCGCTGCACAGTCGCCAGCCGCGTAGACGTAGTCGGTCCCGATTACCTTCATCGTGCTATCAGTTTCGATACGACCGTGGAAGTTTTTGATGTTAAACTTTTCGCAGAGATCGCGGATAACCGAGTGTGGAGCGGTGCCGACCGTCGAAACGACACAATGGCTTTCTATGATGTCTCCATTATCCAGATACACTTGTTTTGAAGTGAGTGCCTTAACCCTGCGGTTTAGGAGAATTTCTAAGCCGCGATCACGGAGCATTCTCTCTGCATAACGGCCTAATTTCTCAGAAAGGGTAGGGAGGAGGACTCCTCGGCTATGTATCAAGATTACCTTAAACTCGTCTTCGGAGATGTTGGTGTAAAATTTGGTAATCCCATGAAAAAGGTCGATGATCTGTCCTGCTGTTTCGACACCTGAGTATCCGCCCCCGACCACGACAAAGGTCAAGAGACGCCGTTTGATTTCTGGATCAGTCTGAATATTTGCCTCTTCGAAACGGCCAATGATGGTGGCCCGCAGTTTCATCGCATCACCGACATTTTGCATCAAGAACGCATGTTCGGGCATTCCCGGTACGCGGCTTAGGTCAATCTCAGCGCCCAAGGCTAAGACAATTCGATTGAATTTGATGTTTACCTTGGGTGAGAATCTTCCGGCGTTGAGCAGAATTTCTTTTTTCTCATAGTCGATTTCTTTGACCCGTCCCTTGAAAACACTGACGCCACGACTGAAGGTGCGGAGAGGATTCAC
>JBCCBL010000019.1:0-17822 GCA_039034055.1 Verrucomicrobiota bacterium
ATCAGCGGCCAGTGTCATGAATGTCCCCCTCTAACGGAAGAAGCATTGCGCTCCAGCGTAGAGCATGACCACATTATCGCCTTCAAAAGAAACCGCCCATTGAATTGCCCAGCGCGAATTCATCGCCCAACGTGCTGGCGGGAATCGCGCTGAAGCCGTCAGTCTTCGAAAAGATTCTGAGATTCTTACTAATAGGTCAACCCTTCAACCAGTCTACCCGAAGGTATCCGTAGAGGTTAAATCACTACAAAGCTTAAAGAAGCTACACTAATACGCCCTCCCTCCGATTCAGCACTGACCCACCGATACTAACAGTAACTCATTGAGTAAACTAACGAACACGATGACCCCGTTTTAGTAACTCTTAAGTGACACAAAATCATCTCGACTAGCATAGACTTTCGACGGATGAGTCGGCCCCTAGGAAACGGCTACATCTCGTCTCATAACGGGTTAAATCTGCAATCAGCCCTAGTCTGGAAAAAATACTAGGGCATGGGATACAAAGACATGGGACGAATCTCCGAGCCCTCAAGCCGTGGTATGACTCAATACCTAAGCGGTTCCCTTTCGATGGGATAACACGCGCATAATAATCAGAACATGCACAAAGATTCCCACAAAAATTCCTGCGACATGGTGATACCAGATAATTTCGGGCGCCCCGGATGCCAAGGACAGAGTAATGCCTGACAGAGGAATGAACAAAACGAGGGACGTTACCAAACCTGGATTGTAGGCCTTCAATTTAATTCCAGACCCCACATGAGAGACCGCATTTATAATCGTGAGGTATGCAATACCTAATCCAAACCCCACATGTAAGAATGATGACAGTAGTATGAGGGCTGAAAATAAGCACCAAACTCCCAATACATTAATGATGAAGATCACTCTCTGATCCAAAGAATCGTAACCGAAAATTTCGTCAACGAACGCCTTGAACCGGTTATCATCATGCTCTTCGTATTGATGTATCATGTAAATCGGAAGATGCAGATATAGTAAGATTTGCAGAATAGAGTATGTTCCTAAGAGTAAAGGGGTAAAGGCGATCAAGATAAACGAAAATAAGAAACCACCGTAAACCCAACCCATATACAGTCTCTGAATTTTTGTCTCACCCATGACTTTTCCTCCCTAATTGATTGTTGATAAAATATTGTTACGAAATACTTACAGGGCGTCGGAGCTGATACACCCAGGTTCGGATTGCACTTTGTAATTTTGAAAATATTCCATCGCAGAACCTAGACAATTAAGCCCACAAAGGTTCTAAAGGTCCAAAATGATCATCCGGCCTAGCTGTGACAGTAGTGACGCATGAGTCTCAACAAGTGCCCCATACCCCGAAGTGCTTGAAGTTTTCTCAATACTGAAAAAGCTCCACGTGTCAGATTTATCATTACCTTTATTATCTATTTTCCATTTACCCTCAAGCAATACGACACCATCCTCATCTCCATGAAAGCGCTGGATAACGACCTTCAGCTGGGCAGCCCGTCCACTCCCGATTGGTTCCAAGAGCTTTTCAAGATATCGTTCACTCTCAACCTCTAAGGACTGGGCCCAATGGTGATAAGTCGCTGGCCGCAGAGTTCCGTCAGCTAGCTCAAGCTGAACGTTGGTCGATTCCAAATATTCGGCGATTTCGACTTCGATACTCCCGATCTCGACAGATTTTTCCAGGGGTGAGGGAGAACTCAATAGGTAATTTGAAACCGTGGGTTTCGGATTCGATGCACATCCCAAAAAGAGGAGAGTGCTTAATAAAGTTAAATAGAGTTTCATCATTCAGCAATCCTTCCAGGTTCTGGATCTTCTTGTGGGTTTCCTGAAAAAATCAATGCATTGGGTTTCGCATTCAGTGTTTTCAATACATCTTCGAGCCCATTGGCGACTTCTTCAATTTCTTCTAAGGCATCAATCGCGGAGCGCTGGAATTCTGACTCCGCAGAGAAACTATTGAGGGTGATTCTTAACTCGGCCAGAGCTTCGCTAATTTCTGAGGGGATGGATTGCGTGTCCTCGTTTGCAACAAACTGTGTGAGTGAATCGAGTGTCGATTTTGCCGAAGTCAAAGCTTCACTGAGTTTCACAATAGTGACGTTGGCCGAATCTACTGTCTGTTCTAGAGGCAGTTTTTCAATTTTGTCTAGGATGTTAGAGACTTGCCTCTCAATCTGATTCAGCCCAGTCGAAATCGTCGGAAATATCGAATACTCTCCCAGTGTATGAATCTCAACGGGTTCGGCATCGTCATAAAAATCGAGGGATACAAACAAGTTTCCCGTGAGAAGACTGCCAGTCTTTAAAGAGGCTCGCAACCCAGCTTCGACCCGGTGTTTCATATCCTCTCCCAGTCGATTCATGGCGTCCTGTGTGTCCGGCCAACCGATCCTCCCGGGATCAATCCGTATACGGACCGGGATCGGAATTTCGTTGCTGCTGATCAATTCCGATTCCGGAATATAAGAGAATGAAACTCCTGTAACCGTTCCCATTTGAATGCCTCGATATTGAACCGGTGCTCCCTCCTTTAAACCTCGAACTGAACTTTGAAACAGCAGGACAAACTCTAGATAATAACGGTACGGTTGCTTATCGATCGATTCGATGCTCGGGTGAAGGGTGAATTGAGTACCATCGTCCACGGGCTGCCCAGGACTCACGTCGGCTGGAATACCAAAACTGACTCCGCCCATCAATATCGATTCGACAGACCCCGCTTTCAAAGAAATTCCATTGGCATCGGTATCTATGGAAAAGCCGCTAACCTCCCAAAACCGACTGGTCGAGGTCAGTAGATCATCATAGGGAGCCTGTATGAAAGCACTGTATTCGAATAATTGATCTTCGACATTAAAATACGCTCGTTCGATCTGACCGACGGCAAAGTCACGGTATAAGACTGGATCTCCGGCAGATAGCGAGCCGCCTTTTTCGCTTTTCAAAATCACATGCAAGCCTGCAATATCGGGAGCCGTGAGTGGAGGGTTCTCCAGCCCAGTATAGTCCCGGTGTCCCGATGCTCCGTCTCCCGGGGATAGCACAATGTAAGAACCCGATAAAAGCGTGCCTACTCCAGAAATACCCTGCTTGCCAATCCTCGGTTTCACCACCCAGAACTGAGCGTCTTCAGTCAGTAAATCCTCCGCACTCTTCTCGATACGAGCCTCAATGTGTACCCGTTCATAGTTCTCGCTCAATTCGACCGATTCTACGATTCCGATTTCGACGTCGCGCAGCTTTATCTTCGTCTTTTCTGCCGCTACGCCAGAGGCCGTCTCAAAGGTGATGGTGACGAGCGGTCCCTGATCTTGGTATGATTTTATCACGAGCCAAACACCCACCACCAATGCAAGGATCGGGATGATCCATATCGATGATGGCCGTTTAGGTTCAGTCACGTTTGCTTCTGCAATACTCATTAATTTGACTTCAGTGTGTTTGGATTGGGGTTTCATCCCAAATTAATCTCGGATCGAGAGCCATTGCCGCAAACATCGTCATGACAACAACTCCCGCGAAGGCAACCACAGCAGGCCCCGGCTCGACCGTGATGAGCCCGCTCAATTGTATTAAGATGGCCAAGACTGCTACCACGAATACGTCGATCATAGACCAACGCCCGATCGTCTCAGTCACGATATATAAATTCGACTTGTCGAGCTTCCCACTCTGCTGTCGAGTAGCGATCGCCCAGCAGATATAAATTAACATCAGCATCTTTGCCAATGGGACAAAGACACTTGCTATAAAAATGATCGCCGCGATGAAGAGAGATCCGTGTTCCCACAAACTGATGACCCCTGATAAGATGGTGCTCGGTTTGGCGTTCCCCAGCGTCGACGTATACATGATGGGCAGTGCATTTGCCGGGATATAGAGCACCATGGCGGTGACTACCAAGGCCAACGTTCGCTGAACGCTATCATGTTTTCTCACATGCAAGCGACTATTGCAACGGACGCAGCGTGAGGCGCTGGCTCGGTTGAGCCTATCGCAAGAATGACAGGACACCAAACCCAATTCGGCAGCCGTCTTCCAAGTCTCTTCAGGCATTGAGATTCCTCTCCCATTTGTCCCAAATCATATGTTTGTCCAGACTTCCAAGAGTCCAGGTAAACAAAATGGTAAATACAAAAAAGACCCAAAACGATAGCCCCATTTCGACAGTTGCGAGGGAAGCAATTTTAATCAGACTGACGAGAACGCCCACGAGGAAGACGTCTGCCATCGCCCAAGGTTGTATGGAAAAAATTAGTTTTGCACGGAATGGAAAGCTCGGAGAAGCTTTTTTAAGAAGAAGCAACTCGATCAACAGAAATGTAATCACTAAAAGGATGAGTCCAGGAACCGCCACGGTACAACCCAGTAGTATAAATGCGATGACGCTGTTATCGTTATTATGCAAGGCAAGTGAACCCTCAATGAGAGTCATGACTTGAGCTTGGCCTCCAGCACTAAATGACATAAATGGGAACAGATTCGAGAGTATCAAAAATATTATTGCTGCTATAGAGAGCGCCAGCGGGCGCTGTAACCCACCCTTTGGACAAAAGCACAAAGTATGCCCACACCTAGGACAATCAGCCTTGGTACCAGGTCTTAACTTATCAACGCGAACCAATAAATCACACAAGTGACAGGCAACCACATCATCAAGGTTTTCAGATATATCAGCCTCTTGTATTCCTGTTTTCATGAATCAGACCGAACCTCAAAGAAATGAACTTATTCAAAAATTAATATTAACAGATCCGTAGACTATTCACTAAGTCGCTATGTGAAGTCCTACCAGACGTGCTACGATTACCGTGAGATACAGCTGGCCAGTCAATGCCTCAATAGAAACCAGGGTCTTAGCAGCTTGTGACAGAGGTAGGAAGTCTCCATACCCAAGCGTCGTCAGAGTCACGACACTGAAATAAAATAGATCACTCAGATGATTCCTCACGTCCCCACTAGCTCCCACAATATTATAAGACCCAGGACTCAGATGATCAACCAAGCCGTGCAACATGGCAAACGTTACGACCATTAGAAAATAGACACAAATAGAATGAATCAGTAGGGCGGTATCGACAGACTTATGTGAAAAGATTCCCTGAATGAGCAACGCGGCGACATAGGCAGAAAAAGCAGCTAGCGATACGAAGAAAAATCGACTCACCCAGGAATCATCACTGACTGCAAAAAGGATATTGGCGATAAACATCGGAACTGCGAAAAGCAGCGAAGTCAGCCACAGTCGTTTTCCATCAGAAATTGCCGCCAGATTCGTGATCAACGCGAATGCTATGAATATATTTAAGAAAATGGAGGGGCCTCCACCAGTCGGAATAGCAGGCCCCACTCCAAAAGCGATGATCAGGCTGATGAGTAAAGCCCATGCTAGGCCCTCCCGCGATAATCCAAAGTCTATGGCCACAATCTCATCCTAAATTGCTGAACTTTACTCGGAAGAATATCGAATATAAGACGGGCACTACAACCAACGTAAGCAAGGTAGCGAAGAGCAGTCCAAAAATGATCGCAATTGCCATCGATTCAAACATCGCATCATGGCTGATCCAGAGCGGGAGCATCCCTCCTACCGTGGTACAAGTGGTCAGTAGTATCGGCCTGAGTCTCTGTTGACATGCCTCGATTACCGCCTCGCCCGGCTCCATACCACCCTCGAGTTCGAGGTTAATGCGGTCGATAAGAACAATCGCGTTATTGATTATAATTCCGGCAAGCGAAATAACCCCCAAAATGGTCATGAAGCCAAAAATCGAATTTGCGATGATCAGCCCTGAAGTGACACCGATCATTCCCAGTGGAATGGTGCACAGGATAATCGCAGTCTTGCGGACCGAATTGAACTGAGCGACGAGCAATAAGAAAATGATTGCTCCGGAAATCGGCAGTTTTTCACCAATCGACTGTCCGGCATCTCCAGAAGTTTCAATTTCTCCCCCATACTCGTAATAAAAGCCCGGAGGCCATGATTTCGATTGTTCTTCCAACCAAGGAGAAATCACTGATAAGACTTCATTTGCTGTAATATCAGGAAAATGCTGAGTCCTCACGGTGATTGTTTGAGTCCGATCACGACGAACGATAATCGGGCTTTCCCAGACGAGATCGATATCGGCGACTTGCTTTAGGGGTACTGAAATTCCAGAGGATTGCGAATACACAATAAGTCCATCAAGTTTGCTGAGATCCTGGCGATCAGCTATCACCGACCTTAACTTAACTGGAATCGTGTTATTCCCATCTCGATACTCAGTCATCTGCAGCCCAGATAAGCCGGTATCCAGCGATAGCGCGACATCCGAATTAGTAATCCCAGCACGCAAAGCTCGCTCCTGATTGACGTTGACGACGAGTTTTTTGGTGCGAACTCCCCAATCGTCACTCACATCCATGACACCACGGGTCGCGAGTAACTTGTCTTTGATTGGCTGTATGGTTTGATAAAGTAAATCGGTGTCATTTCCAGTCACGCGAACCTCAATCGGATAATCGATTGGCGAACCGTTCTCCATTTTCCTCAACTTAACGTCGAGGTCTGGATATTTTTCCAACGCATATTCCCGGACACTCGGAATCACCTCAGCAATTTGCGAGAAACTATCAAGGTTGATAATCATCGCACCCCGGTGACTACTTTGCTGCTCAGGCGAAATTGCCAAAACAAAACGCGGCGTCCCAACTCCAATGAAACTTGTTATATCAACGATTCCACCAGATTCACCATCGCTGAAATGGTTCTCCATCATAAACCGCTCAAGGTCTTCCATCATTGCCTCAGTAATGGCGATATCGGTACCCCGTGGGAAATTGAATTTAGCATTTATAATCGGATCTCTCCGCTCCGGAATAAATACACTTGGAACGAACTGCAATGCCCACAATGACACAAAAAATAGAGCTACTGCAATCGTCAGTGGGGCGAATTTATAGCGCAGCGAAGGAAATAAGAGACTGCGGTAGAGCCGATACATCAATCCTTGGAATGGCTCGGCGTTCTCGGCATCCTTTTCTTTCACTTTCACTTTCATGACGAGAATCGTCATTATGGGAATGAACGTCATGCCCAGGACCCATGAACTCAAGAGGGCGATGGTTACCACCTTGAAAATGTCGGCTGTGTATTCTCCAGTAGCCGACTCTGCCAGAAAGATCGAAAGGAATGCAGCTGCCGTTGTCAGTGAAGATGTCAACAAAGGGATAGTCATTTCCGATCCAGCTTGGATCGCCGCCTTGTATTTATCTTCACCGTTTTCTCGACGAATCATGATGCCCTCAGCCATGACGATCGCATTATCAACCAAGAGTCCCAGAGCGATGATAAGGGCGGCCAGTGCGATTTGATTCACCGTAACACCAAAGAAGGACATGAAGACAAACGTACACAGAACCGTGGTCGGTATGAGCGATGCGACGATGATTCCAGTACGGACTCCTAGAAAGGCAAACATAACCAAGGCAACAATCGTGACCGCTTGGTAAAGATTGGACATGAAGCTATTGACGGAGTCTTCAACGAGTTTGGGTTGGGAGAATACTTTCGTAAGCTCGATACCGTAGGGATACCGATTGATTAAGCCCGGAACCGCATTGTCCAACTGCTCATTCAAAACGAGAATATCGCCCCCTTCTTGTAGCGAAATTGCTAGAGTGAGGCTTTCATTGCCGTTGTAACGGGTTTTTGATTCAACCGGCTCGACATAACCCCTGCTAATCTCCGCTAAATCTCCGAGGTAGGCTACTCCTCCGCCATCCGGCAATTGGACCACGGTGTTCCGTAGTTCTTCAAGTGACTCGAAATTTCCAGTTGGCTCCAAAACGATCCGCTCTTGGCCGACCAATACGTCTCCCCCACCCTCGATGATGTTGGCAGATGAAAGTACTGAACTCAGAAAGGAAGGCGTGAGGCCGGTCTCGCGCAATCTCGCATTGTTGTATTCAACATAAATGACTTCATCCTGTTCTCCGTGAATTTCAACCTTGGCTACATTCGGCAGGCTCAGGATTGAGTTGCGCATCTCATCTGCAATGTCTTTCAGCTCTCGATACGAAAATCCCTCTCCAGTGAGAGCATACAATATTCCATACACATCCCCATACTCGTCATTGATACTAGGTTCACTTGCCCCATCCGGAAGACCACCCTCGTCTACTAAGTCACTTACCTTTCTGCGCACCTTGTTGAATAAGGGCTGCATATCCTTATACTTCTCAAGGAAAGAAACCGTAATGATTGAGACCTCGGACCGCGATTTACTCTTAACATAATCCACTTCCGGTATTTCTTGGAGCACTTCTTCGATGGGGTCGGAAATCAGCTCCTCAACGCGACTCGGACTGGCACCTGGAAACTGAGTTTGGATGACAACGTCTCGAATGATGAATCCGGGATCTTGCTGCTTTGGCATCCCGATGTAGCTCGAGATCCCGGTGACGCAGAGCAAGACTACGATTACCAGAATCGTCACACTGTTTCGGACAGCGAACCCAGAAATCCCACCGCCCTGCAGGGACTGAGACTGTTCTTTTTGCTCACTCATATTTCCGTTTTCACCTCCATACCGTCACGTAGGACCGAAACCCCGGCCGTCACGATTTGATCGCCGGCCTCGACTCCCGATAGGATTTCTATCCCAGCGTTCGAGAGTACTCCAATCGTGACAGGGCTCCGTTCGACTTTCGAACTGCCTTCTTCGGAGGTCACTACCTTGTAGACAAAGGTGCCTGCGTTGTCCTCTGAGACCGCAAAACTGGGCAGCATGAAGGCACTCTCGCCCCGATCCAGGAGGAACGTAACCTCGGAGGACATCCCTGAGCGTAAACCTGCCACCGATTCATCTGAAAGTAAGACTGTAACAGGAAAGGTCGTGCCACCCTGAGTCGAAGTAATGCCTACCTCAATCACTTCTCCGGAAAACGCTCGGTTCCCCGCCGCTGGGAAAATCATCGAAACACTCATCCCTTTTGAAATTCCAGCAATAATTCCTTCGGGAATATCGAGATCTACTTCGAGTTCGTCTCCACAGGAGGCCTGGGCGACAGTCGTACCATTTTGCACATTTTCGCCCTCTTCATTTAAGACGTCAGAAATCGAACAATCGTTTTCGGCTACCAACTTCGTGTATTCAACATCCAGGAGCGCTATTTCGAGTTCCTTTTCGGCCGATTCGCGGTTGGCTTGGGCTGATTCGGCCTCGGTCCGCGCATCGTCCAGATCATCGCGCGAGGCGTTGCCATTCTCATAAAGGTTTTTAATCCGCTCGTAGTTTGCCAGAGCGTTGCGCTCGGTGGAGTTGTTTTGCGCCAGCGTTGCGTTGGCCTGTTGAGCCACAAGCTCGTAGGTGGTCGCATCCAGCTCGGCAATGACATCACCAACCTCGATGCGATCGCCGACCTGGACAAAAATGCGCTCGATGGTTCCCGAGACTTTAAAACTCAGATCAGTCTCTTGTTGAGACTGTAGTTGTCCGGAGAATGTTTGTTCATAGGTACTTGAAGGTGGAGCCACCGAAATGCTTTTCACAGGTCGAGGGGGGGCTTGCAATGATGCTTCATCAGTACCCCCACATGCTGTCATAGAGAGCGCGCCTAGCATCAGAACCACGTTGAGTAGGTGTGGCTCAGAAAGAAATTCTCTGATTTGTTTAGAATTGTTCTTCATGATTCATCGGACCGTTGAGAGGATTGAATTGGACATTTGGATACGTTCTTCGGGAGAAAGGAAAAAATCAAATTCACCAGATGCACGCTGCAGCTGCATAAGTTCGATCAAAAAAGAATATACTGCGTTTAGAGCGGACTCGCGGGCATCAAAAAGGGCCTCCTGAGAATCCAAAAGATCCAGTATCGAAGCGGTGCCCTGTGCATACGAATCGGATACCAGGTCATAATTTTTCTGAATCGCCTCCTCGGCATCTTTACTCAATTGAATCGATAAATAACTCGCATGAGCAGACTCAGCTAGGTTTCGCACATTCTCCTCAATATCATTTTTTGTATCAGAGTATTGAGCTTCCGACTCTCGGACCGCCAAAACATTTTGCCGATATTCAGAAACGCGAGTTCCCCCTTCGAAAATCGGTATGCTGGCTTCAATTCCAACGAGCCAATCACTCGATTCGCGCGGTATGCCTCCGGTACGGTCCTCGTCCAGAGTGCTCGTGAGACTCGCATACAAGCTCAAATCAGGAATCCAAAAATCCCGTAAACTCGACTTCCGCAAACGCTCATTGATTGAAATCGTGTATTCAATTTGTTTTAACTCTGGGGACTGATCAATTCCCTTCGCCACCAACAACCCGGTGAAGCTTTGCAGAGACAATGGATTGTCAATACGGCTGAGGATTCTTTGATCACTGATCAAAAGCGCTGGGTTACTCAAAGTCTCCTCGGTGGTCTCAAATTGCTCATCTATTGGGCGATTCAAAATCGAATTGAGCGATTGCTTATCCTGTTCAAAATCCGATCTTGCTGAGAGGACGCCTTGCTTGGCAATCGCCAGCTCACTCTGCCAGCGAAAGAGATCTGATGCATCTGCCGTGCCCGCACTGACCCGATTTTCCGCCAGGCGCAAATTATCGGCAGTGATGCTAAGGTTACTTTCTTCCTGCTGTAAGGTAGTTTTTGATACAAGCACATTTAAATAGCTTAGGATTGCCGATTCAACGATGTCTAGTTCAGTCTCCCGAAGCGCCTCCTTTTCGCTCAAGTGCGAGTATTTCTGCACTGCAAAATCCGTCCAAAGGCTTTCGTCAAAGATCGGCATCGAGAAGGACAGTTCGGCATCTGTAGAATTTTTCGCCACATTTCCAGCTAGGGTCGATGCGCTCTCATCCCGCCTATCATGGCTCAATGATGCGGAGACCGTTGGTAGTAAATTACCCCGGGCAATTTCCTTATCTTTGAGGACTTGTTCCGTGCGTAACTTCTGAATGACAATCGATAGATTAGCGTCGAGCGCCTCGCGCGCCACCTGGGCCATCGAATATCGCCGCCCCTGGGACAAGAACTCCTTATTTATCACCACGGATTGAGCTAACACATCAAAACTTGGAGAGATGGATAACTTGCGCGCGACTTCTGCATTAATCATGAGCTTACTCTCAGTCTCAAAGACTACCGGTATCTCAGAAGCTGGAGCACCAAGGAGGACTTCCTGGATGTTCAAAGCAGTCCGTCTTGCGATCCGAGTCCAATCGGTATCTGGACTGTTCGTCGCGAGCGCTCCGAGACGGACCAATGCCTCTCCCGCAATCGAAAAGGAGGGTATCCCCTGCTCTGTCAATTTTCCAACTAAGGCTGCCTGATCAAACGAAGACACATGAGGGAGGGCGCCTACGGCGACCGCGTCGACATTGTCCGCAAAGGATTCTAACAGAGCCATGTGGTCTCCTTGATAAGGAACGATTGTCAATTGCACTCCAGCTTCTAGGGCCTGCATCCGCGCGCTCTCCAAAGCCGGCTCTCCGATTCTTTGAAGCACTGTAGCATCCGATATGAACACCGCATTTTTGAACGGATAGACCTTTTGTAGCTCTCGAAGCTCGTCGTCAAAAACGAAGTTAAAGGTCAAATAGCTCAGATTTTTTACACCACTCACTCCATCCGCAAGGGGATATCCAAGGATACTTCCATTAAAGACAAGGGGGAGAAACGTTGGCTTCAAATATTCGCTCTTCTGACCTGCGAGGATATGCGAGAGGGTATCCGTGACCAAGACGATATCCACCTCAGGATCCGCATATAAACGATCCAAGAAACTGAGTATCCCCTCAGAGGCACTCATCGGATCGGCGATCGGGAATCTCTTGAAACTTACTTCAAACTCTTCTTCAAGTAGCTCTCCAACCTCATCAACCAAAAGCTGATTAATATTCGCCTCGGATTCGTTCTGAAGAGTGTTTTCAATGACCCCTACAGTCACACTTTGAGCCATCATCATCTGGCAAAGCGTACACAGGGTTACAAGAGCAAAAGTCCGCATCAACCAATACATAGCAATTATTGTTTACAATTTCCTACAGCAGAGCTTTCGATGCAGCTTAAAACGAGCCATGTCAATTTATTAATAAGGATTTTCTGAGAATGGTTAACAATAGTCTCCATCTGCCTTTATGCTGAAGCTTGCTGTGGAGTTTTTCCGACATACTTTGAAGTAATCAAGGCGCAGTCTCGAAACTACGGTGCATCGACGATTAGCCTTATAGATAGATACGAACACTCCGAAGCCCGAACTATCATCAGGGTGCACAATAAGTAGTGATCTTGGGTTGCGATCATGATAGAGCCCAGCTTTCAAACAAGGATCACCAACTCGCTACTTTAAAAAACGTAGACCCATGTGAACGGTGTGTCCAGCAGCCAGAGTCGCGGTCAGCAATACAGCGAAAAGAAAATCTATATTCTTCACACCAATACAATCACCTCAACGAAACCTGGAGCATGAATTAGATGAGGTTCCAACACTCCAGCACCGGACTCTCCTCACCAAAGGCGATTGAGGATCGCTCTGCGACAGTACACTTCGGAAGGTAATTCTTCATTAGAGCCGCAAAAGCCAAATGATTGATGGGCGCTCGAGACTCTGTAGAGTTGAAATATCCGACGCATCTATCTCTTTCTCAGCTTATGCAAAAACATACAATTTGTCTTTATTTTCCGATACACACTATGGCTTCGCGAAAATATTGTGATACTAACTTCTGAATACAGACTCTGAGCCCAAACACTCGATCTCTTATCCACAAATTCAGACAGACTTCAGGTATTTACAATCAAATCTGGCTTTCTCGATCAATCGAAAAGAACCGCCGCCACGCATCTGACCCAATCCGGATCGCCTAATTCACGACATGGTAGGAAGAACTAATCAAAGTCCCTCCCGGGGCTCTCTTCTCGACTCTAAGACTCTAAATTTGCTCGACCCGTTCGCAGCAAAATACTATCTCCTCAAAGGTCTCCTGTTAAGATCCTCACACACTTTGTGCATCATTGATAGTGGAATTTCGCTAAGCAACTACGGACCCCGTTATCACGCCTCTCATTTTTAACAACCACAATTTTCCTCCTGAGTTCTGACCTCATCTCGAATTCTGGCCGCTTAAGCATTACAAAACCCATTGCGACCCATACGTCATTTGTCTAACAATTTGTAAGGCGAAGCCGATTGAGCATCCCAACCTTTCGGGGTAGATTGAGACCGATTTATTTGCAACACGCTTTCATTCATGTCCAAACTCACTAAAACTGCAATTTGTGTTTCGATACTCCTGGCACTGTTTATTGTTGGCATAGTGTTAGCGCCCATCGATATACTGGGAACTAAAGAGCAGGCCCTGAGACTCGAAATTGAGGAAATGAGGGACTCTCGGAGCGATTTTGCATCTCTCACTCCGACCAACAGAACTCGAGAGTTTGGTTACCACAGCAGCTATAAAGAATTAGGGCCGGTGAAGCTTGGAGAGCCCAAGTGGACTATTGAATTAAGTAATATCCAGAACTATAAACTCGTCAAAGCGGCGCTCATACCTTCGATCATTTCTCGGAGTGGAAAGCTCGAAGCGTATGGGTTTCCCCGTCAATTTAGGATTATCGGATCCCTCAGGGGCGAATCGGCCGTGTTATTTGAGTGGAACGATGAGTATGACCCTGGGATGTATCCAGTTTTTTTTGACATATCCAAGGGCAACGAAGCAGCCCCATGGGAAAAACTCACCCTTGAAGTCTATCGAGGCCGCGAAGATGCTGGCACTGAGTATTTTGCACTCGGAGAATGGATGGTGTTTGGAAATCATCCGATCTCCATCATAGATAACCGTGGCCTGTGGATGAGGGTTTCTCTGGATTCCGAACAGTTGCGCATGCATCCTTATTGGAGCTTGAAATTCCTCAACGATGGACGATCCGCACTGGGGCCTCCATTGGGCACTATCATCCCTGATAGCGATCCAGATTTAATCATGCAATTCGACGAGCAGCCCAAAGACGGGCTGAAGCTCTACTATGAAGTGCGACCAAAAGGAAAGACTGGTAGAGTCAATCTCTATCCTGTCACTCAGAAAAATCGTAACATAAATACCAACGTAGGCTTTCCAACCGCAATTACGGTTGAGGCCTCAACGCAAACAGGAATCGATGGATTTTCGAAAAGCGACATTGTCAGAACCATAAAGCGCACGAAGGTATTTGCCCCGAACCAAGACAGTTTTTCTATAGGCATAAAGCGAAATGATGTGAGGACTGTCAGGATAACTATCGATCAGCTTTCTGAGATTGACGGTATTCCCAGCTTAGCCATCAGTGAAATAGAGATTCTGCAACACGGTGCATCGGTCGGACGCTTGATCCATAGCGAAGGGTTCAGCGCCGAACAGGAAAAGCTTCTTGAACGGCTCTCTGATAATGTCATAAGAAATCACCACTACCTCAAGGAGATCGACTGGATTCGCCAACTATCAGAGAGTGGGCGCATCGGACGGGCAATCTCGACAAAGGAAAACGAATTGAACGATCTGATTGCCTACCGAAAGAAAGTCTTAAAATATACCCTAACCTTACTATTGATCGCGGTGTTCTCAGGATTAATTGGATGGATTTTCACGACCAAAATAAACGCTCAGCGGGCCGAGTTTAAATTACGCGAGCAGCTCGCTAGTGATTTACATGATGATGTGGGCGCATTGCTGGGCTGCAGCATGCTCGCCGCAGGCAGTATCTCGAAAAGCGAGATCAATCCTTTGCAACGGAAGCAAATACGGCGCGTCATCGACTCCACTCGGCAAGCTACTCAAGCCTTGCGCGACATCATCTGGATCAATGATCGCGCCCAGTCAACGGTCGCTGATCTCCTGGAAAAGACGCACGATCACTTGCAAATCTACTCCGACTACTACCAGCTTAACTTCAACCAAGAAGTTCCCGGAGGCTACCTTAGCCGCCAACTCAAGGGATCTCACCAAAGAGACATTTATTATTTCATCAAAGAGAGCATCAACAACGCGCACAAGCACGCGAAGGCTCGAAAGATAACCTTAGATTTCCGACTCCTCACTGATATGTTCCGCATTGTCGTTCAAGACGATGGAGTCGGCTTCGAATTTGAGAGTGATTCGATCGCCAATGCACCCACTACCGGGTATGGACTCAGATCTCTAAAACGGCGCGCATCGCTGCTTGGAGGAACCGTCCAAATTTCGTCAAATCCAAAGCACGGGACCCGAATTTGTCTGGAGTTTCCTTCAAAAACAGCGTTAACCTGATCAAAATCTATGAAGACCAATGCCTCGATGAATCCAATTAAAATTGTCATTCTTGAAGATTCCAACGATTATCGAGAAGACCTAGAAAATGCTTTGCAGCCGTTTTCGGACGTTGAGGTTGTTGGAAGCTTCGAAAGCTATGAATCGGCCAAAGATGCCCTCACACATGGCCAATGCCCCCACCCTGACGTTGCCCTGATCGACATCCAAATGCCAGAAGTCAACGGCATCGAGGCGACCGCTAAGCTCAAGGAACTCTTGCCAGCGCTCGATGTGATTATGTTGACCACCTTTTCCGATAAGCGAAATGTCTTTGATTCCATTTGCGCGGGCGCGATGGGCTATTTACTCAAGACCGACGACATAGAAGACATCATTCGAGGGATACGAATTGTCCACGAAGGAGGGTCATCCCTAAATGGTAACATCGCTCACATGGTCTTGAATATGTTCAATTCCGTTGCTCCTAAGAAGAAAAACCATGATCTAGACGATGTGGAGCTGAGCATCCTCAGACAACTTGCCAAGGGCCTTCAAAAGAAAGAAATCGCCAGTAATCTTGGAGTCGAAGTATATCAGGTGCATTACTACGTCCGAAAGATCTACAAGAAGCTCCATGTTAACTCACTCAGCGGAGCGGTTGGACACGCAATGAGTGAAGGTTATATCTAGCCTTTAGAGCGCCCGAATATTGGAGAGGGCATCAGAGACCTCCTCTCCTCAGCAGATGGTAAAGATGGCCTTGTTTGATCTTTTCACGAGTTCGGTTTTGGTCCCTTGATCCCCTTCAACGCCAGGACTCACTCTATAGATGATAGTTTCTCGCATCCAGGTTGAGAGCAAAAGGCAGGGTCAAGCGGAGAAACTCGACCTTACCTGATCTAACACCACAAAACCATCAATTCCACTGTGAATCGGGATAGCTTTTGTTTTTGAAAACAAATCGACGGCCTGCGATAGAAATGCCGATTTCAAATTGAGAGCAACGAACGTTCTGGAAACCCAGTAGACATCCATGCCTAGGAGGCCCTGAGCGAAGGGTTTATTATATTTGAGGCTCTGCTCGCTTAGCCAATCCGGAGTCTATATGTTTTGGAATTTCATCCGCAGCGCAGTTTAGGATGAAGTATCGTGCGACTATTGATAGCCAACGATCGAGTTACCTCACTCTAGGATTCAAATCGATTACAAGAACAGACGCTCTAGAATTTCAATTGATCCTTCCACCAATCGCAACGGAGCCAAACTAAGACATCACTCATTTTATACAAAAAAGCAGGCCAATGATATACACTGGCCTGCTGCAAATTTTTTACTGTCCGAGCTGAATTTCTAGACAGCAGGTAAAACCTGCTTCCCTAGAGCTAACATCATTCAACCTCGTTGTTTGCGAATGCGGCGAGCGAAGAGGCCGAGTGTGATGATTCCACCGAAGATCAGCGCAATACTTGACGGTTCAGGAACTGCCGCAACCGCAAATGTCAATGAGTTGAGACGTCCCGCTCCATTCCCTACTGACGTCGCAAGGAAATACTGGCCGTCTGTGAGTGAGATTGATGCATCTGAAACAACACCACCGAATACGTTTCCACTTCCAGCAATTCCTGGGCCTCCAGAGGTGACCTCAACCATCCTCGTGTTGTTCTCAGAAGGGGTATTTGTAGCAAGATTCCACCCTGTCAAAAGAACATCAGATGGGTTCAAACCGCCTGAAAAACTCAGTTGAATGAAAATCCCTTCATCATTTTGTGAGAGATTGCCAGTTCCAGTACCGTCGCTGAGGCCGATCCCGGACCCTGACGGTCCGAGACTCGCTGCAGAACCTGCCACCCAGGTCCCTGCGTCTCCATCAAAATCAATACCATCGGTATCACCTATGCCTGCACCATATCCCGAATACGTGATTGTGAGCGAACCGTCGAGATCTCCTAAAGACCCAGACAGAAGAGGATCGTTAAGGGTAGACCCGTTTGAGCCGATCGACGCCACGCCCTCGGTAAAATCTATTGTGTAGCTGGCACTCGGGGCACTTGAACCGCCTGTAGTCGGGTTCAAAGTAAATTGTCCATGGGCTACTGGAACGAGACTGACTGCCGGGATGAGGAGGGAAAGCAATAATCTATAATTCATTTTTAGAAGCTTTTGAGAGTGGGAAACCAAACAGTGAAGCATTTTGACCTCAACCGTAAGATTTATTTTACTTAACCTAAGCAGCATTCCAAAAATCTACGTCCCCGGCAAGATAAAACTTCCCTCAATTATCGATTTCACCAACAACGTGGCAGATTTAGGGGAATATTTTGGCTTCCGATTACAGCATTCAACATAGTTTCCTCAAAGCAGAGACGCCTCAGGAAGGATAGCCTATCTGCCCGACTACCACATGGAGGCGCCGCCCTACGAGCTGCAATCACCTTGTGGATTGAGAGAACTTCATCGTGTAGACACAAAATCGTATCCGAAGGAAGATCTTCTGAAGACAGTGACATCGCTTGAAATAGTCTGTATGCATAAATCTCATGGTTTCGAAGAAGAAAGGCC
>JBCCBL010000020.1:0-17746 GCA_039034055.1 Verrucomicrobiota bacterium
CAATCCCAACATTGAAGCCCGTCGCCTGGCCTTTGTTTTCTTTTGCTGAAATGATCCTAAGCCTCCCGGCGCTGCGCGCGACAAAGGATTCTGCTACCCTCAATGAGTCGTCTGTAGAACCATCATCATATACGATAAACTCAAAATCACGAAAGGTCTGCATCAGCACAGATTCGATAGCCTCCCCCAAAAATTCTGCTCCATTGTAATTCGCGAGCACAACTGTGAACTTCGGGAGTGGGTTCATGAGGTGAAAGTGGTCGTTCGATAGGCGTGGCGCCAGCTCCGTAACGTTTCTGGACACGGCGCAGTGGAAATGCTTAATATCGAACCGCGCAGTGCGTTGTTAAATTGAATTCTACAAAACACAAAAGGCATTCTAGATAGAGGATTAAAGCGTATGAACATCGCCATGATACCGGCACGTATGGGGAGCCAACGATTGAAGAAAAAGAACCTGCGAACGATCAATGGGATCCCCCTAATAAAATGGGCCATTCAGAGATGCAAATCAGCCAACTGCTTTGATCAGATATGGGTAAATTCAGAAGATCCCGCATTTAGACAATTCGCAGATGTGGAAGGTGTGAGTTTTTATCAACGGCCTCAAAAACTGGGTGACAACGATGCCACAAGCGAGCAATATATCGCAAACTTTCTGGAAAACACAGCCTGCACCCGTGTCTTTCAAGTTCATTCGATTGCTCCATTACTAAGCGCGAGTGAAATAGCGGGGTTTGTCAATGCTATGGTCGAAAGAGACTCTGATTGCCAACTGGGCTACGAACCGATCCAAATCGAATGCGCGTTCGAGAATCAACCAATCAATTTCACCTTCGAGAAAAAACAGAACTCCCAAGACCTGAATCCCATCCAGCGCATATCATGGTCGATCACAGGCTGGAAACGTGACGCCTATTTAGCAGCAATCGGTACCGGCCTAAATGCGACATATCAAGCTGGTCAACGCGCATTTTACCCAGTCAGCTCGCTGGCCTCACATGTTATCAAGACTGAAAAAGATCTCCAGATCGCTCAGGCACTTTTATCTTTGGCTACTTAGCATTCACAAAATCGTTTCCAATAATCGATACCCTCTTCTAGAATACCCGGGTATTCGCCTTCATAATTCAACAGCTTTTCAGCCGCAACTTTGTATCCAAATTCCGCAGATTTTTTCAATAGCTTTAATCCTTTTTCCCGTCTGTTCAAACCAAACAATTGGACACCCATCTCGTATAATGCTTGCTTTTGTTCATATTTAGCAGCCAGCTCAAGCCAATGAGAGTTGTCCTCATGAGACTCAGATTTGGCTCTTAGATGAAGATCAAAATAAATCTGACCAAGAGATAGTCGCGGAGCATTCTCCCTAATAAAGGCCCGTTCTATCTCGGAGATCGATGTATTTTCATCGAGCCCTTTCAGCTCCAACTCTGAATGCCTCTCATCCTCTTCAGATGGGATTATTACTTGAGCGAAATCTCTTACAGCACAATCGTCAGTATGTCCGAATCCGTATTGTGATAAGTATTTTCTATAGCATGACTGCGTCTCTTCTAGCGGCCATATCCTCTGATAGTAATTTGCATCCTGAATACGCATTAAGCTTTTCGATATCCCACCAAAACCTTCCACCGGTTCAGAAGTATTCAAAAGCTTTTCGATAACCTTTTGATTAAATATCAAGATCTGATTGGTTTTGGTCAAGGGTGAGAGCCTACTCACTGACCGAGTTCGACCCAGCATCAGATCCTTAGCTGAGAAATCGGGAACCTCTCCTCTATCATTTAGAATATAGAAAAACTCACCAATTACCTTGAGATTTAGAGCAAATACATCTGCTAGCAGACCACCAAATGGGCCCTCAACTTGATTCCAATTAGAATCTATGAAGAACTGAGACAGGATTCGACAGTTAAACCTCGAGAAAAACTGACGGAAAAACAGGCAGTTTTCGATAAACGGCTTAGAGAACATTCGCGTCTCAGCATTCATGGTATTTGGAAAACACGCGTTATCATAATACACATCCATATGAACCAATTTCTCGAGATCTCGGGCATATCCATAGAACACAAAATCCGGGAAATTGAAGGGAATCGTGACGGAAGCGGCTTGAGTGCATATCCGAGCAGTGAAAGGACAGATGCTTTTAAAGCTCTCATCTTTACCAAGGTCTTTAGGTCCAGATTCCATGACCTCCTCGAAAACACTCAGTCTATGCACCGCTTTGTCAGTCCTCAACTTCAAGACGGCCGAGCCTGCCGGACATATTTTGAGCGCTTCTTCCAGAAGTCGATGCTGACGGAAAGTCTGCCCATAACCACCCTCCTCTAGTCCAGGGACCTCTAGGATGATAATACCGAGACTCAGCAACTCACCTTTTAGCTCACGGTAAGTAACTAACGAACGTCTCCATGTGGCTAGAATTATCTGATCGATCAAACCTTTCCGCTTCAAATCCATCACCGCATTTACAGTGATGCGAAACTCCAATTCCAAACGAATCATCCCACAGATGATAGCCCAATTCTCCGGTCTCGATACGGTTCTCGGCATAGTTATAGCAATTTAAAAGTAGCTATTGAAAAAGGACTTCTGATAAGACTATTGTGATAGGCAGCGAAAGCCGAGCGGAGTCTGTGGTGGCAACAATCACTGAAAGTTACCCCAGCGGCGAAAAGAACTTCACCAGGTAAAAAGTCGGGGATCTGCTATCCGATCTCAATCTAACCTTTTTGCCGGCTGTGGCTACCACTTGTAAACCGTGAATCAACGGTATATTGCGCGCAGTTATTAACACTAAAATCGAATACTATTTTCATCTCGAGCACTATTCGGAAGATTCTATCGAGGAATGGTCGGTGACACGACGCAGCAAGGCGATGAGAGCTAAGAGTTTTGGAATCAGCCCCCAGACTCTCCGTTTTCTTCCATCAATTCCCAATTAGATGTCAAAATTCGTGGCAAGTGCAGTCCGCATTTGACTGGCCAAACAAACCCGATCATCCTTTGTCCAAGTGGGCAAAAGTTGATTCTCGGTGTAAGAAAAGCGCCCCTTGAAAAAAACGTAAAAAAATTAAAAAAATGCTTTTGATTACGTCTTCCGGCTGATTATATTGTTATTAAAGTTTCACTCTTGGATTTTTCGCAACCCTTACCCCGCTAAAAAATGAGACACAAAATTGCAGGCGAATCAATCGACCGACGACAATTCATCAGGCGATGTGCAGCTTCTGCGTTCTGTGTTAACACGCTTCCTCACTTAGTAGGCCAGAACCTAAACGCGTCTGCTTACAATCCTCAAGCCCCCGGATTCGGATCAGCGAAGCATGTAATTTTCATCATGGTAGCCGGCGGGCTCACACAAGTCGACACCTTCGACCCAAAGCGCAATGTGGGCAGTCCGACCAATATTATAAAGAATAAAATTGGTGAGTTCACTGATGCAATTCCTCTCATCTCCGGAGTGGCCGATCGTATGTGTGTCATCCGGTCGATGACCGGAAAGATAGGAGTCCACAGTGACGCTATGTATTTTATGCGTACTGCCTACAAGCAGAGCGGTACCATCTATCACCCGATGCTCGGAGCATACGCGCAGGAAATACTTGGACCCTCTCATGAAGTCATGCCCTCCACGGTGTCCGTCAACCGTGGATCGGGATTTGGAAACGGATTCCTACCAACCGCTATGAGCCCTCTGCCGATCCTCGATCCTGAAGCGGGCCTACAGCACAGCAAGCCCGAACGAGGTATTCGTGAAATGCAAGAGCGCATCGCGATACTGGACCAATTGGACAGCAAATTTCAGGAAGACTTTCCGGACAAAAATATCAAAGCCTATTCACAGTTCTATAACGATTCTGTTCGGCTTATGGCCGGCAAAGACGTAGAAGCTTTTGATCTCACCAAAGAACCCGACAGTATGCGAGAAGCTTACGGCGATTCGAAATTTGGCCAAGGTTGCCTGCTCGCTCGACGACTCGTCGAGACCGGCGTGCGCTTTGTCGAGGTGGTCAGTGATGGGTGGGATTTTCACAACAATTTGGACATCCGCCTCGCGGAACGAGCACCGACTTTAGACAAAGGAGTTTCTCAACTCATATTGGACCTCGAGCAACGCGGACTTCTCGATGAAACACTCGTTGTCGTAACAACTGAGTTTGGGCGCAAACCAACTGGCGGCGAGCACGGACGTGGACACTTCCCCACCGCGTTTTCCGCAGCCCTCGCCGGTGCTGGGGTAAAACGCGGATTCATCTATGGTGCCACAGAAAAAAGTGGAAGAGCCATCGAAGAAAACCCGGTCACCGCGGGTGATCTGCACGCCACGATCGGCTATGCCATGGGGATCCGACCCGGCCACGAAGTAATCTCCTCAAGTGGACGCCCATTTAGGATTGGCGATCGCGGCAGGCCGGTCTTAGATCTTATGGCTTAACCCCTACTGAGACATTATGAAAAGCGCTATCATTTTGTGTGTATTGACACTCGCCTCCCTGACTCAAAACCTTCTTGGGCAGAGCAATAGCTCAGGCCCAACGAGCCCAGTTATCCCGGGAAGTGTTGTCGAAGTTATCAGCGAAAATGAAATCATCGTGTTGCACGAATCGAATCATCGCCGCGTAAAAATAAGCGATAAAACGCGTGTGTCGTATAATTTTTTCCAGGGCTTAGGCATGGGAAAAGTATCCAAACCCCAGCCGGGTTTCGCTGTGAAGGTGAAGGCAAAACATATAGACGGAATTGATCATGCTAAGTCCGTTCAGTATATCCCTGTGCTCCCAAGCGAGATGAAAGCTATCGAGAACAAGACTCAATTGTCAGATTCGGCATTGTTTGCAGCCGCGGATTTAAACAAGAGCGGTGATGTCGATTTCATCGAGTATAGTCAAACGATCCTCAACTCCCTCAAACATGGGGTAGATTTCTTTGGAGCAGCAGATGCCGACGAAAGCGGCACCCTGAATTCATCAGAATTCCTTGCGGTCCTTCAAAGAACGACTTGGTGGAAGCTCTCCAGAAAGACTCCCGAAGCGTGGTTAGCTGAGGCTGATAAAAATCGCGACTCCGTCATCGACGCCAAGGAATTTAAATTGTTTTCGAAGAAAAATCGTCATTTTACACGCACAGACGTCGACAGCTCGGGCAGTGTGAACCTCCAAGAACTCGAGCAATATTTAGCAAATCAGACCTCCTAGCGAAGACGGAAAAATTTAAATCGCATCGCCTGATATTGCCGCAACCCTAAACGCTCAATGAGTTTCAAACATAAGATATACACAAAAAAACTATATGTGATTGTCTTGATGGCGGTTCTTGGGATTGCGCTCCCTGCCGTCTCATTCGGGCAAAGCGATACAATGAATCCCAAAAAGTCTCTATCCAAACGGGAGCGCGAGGCCTTAAAAAAACAAACCTCGGAGTGGAGAGCGGAGTACAAAAAACATAATACGGAGAACCTACGGAAACTCAAAGAACCGAAAAGAATTGTACCAATAGTAGATGATCGGACTCACCGTCAATCATCAGGAGAATTAAGAAATGCCGCCGCCGAGATTGATTCCATAATCTACAACAAACTACAATCTGAGGAGACCACGTTTAACCCGATCACAACAGACAGCCAGTTTGTGAGGCGCATCTACCTCGATATCGCCGGTCGGATACCCACTGAAGAAGAGGCTCGAGCATTTCTCAAAGACAGATCTAGTGATAAGCGCGCGGATCTCATCGATGACCTACTCCTACGCCCCGACTACCGAATGCAGATGTTTAACTGGCTGACGGACATGCTTCGAGTCCGTGATGTTAATACCCTAAGGGGAAACACCTCAGGCTACCAGGCGTGGATTATGAGACAGTTGGCAACGAACCAGGCTTGGGACAAGATTGTCCACGAACTCCTGGTTGCCGAAGGTAATTTGGTCACGAATCCGGCGACTGGTTGGCTGCTTCGCGACCGTGGAATGCAACTAGACAGTGTTTCAAACACTCTCACGACCTTCTTGGGTGCGGATATCGCATGCGCTCAATGCCACGACCATCCAAAGGCCGATTGGACTCAAAGAGATTTCCTCGAGTTAGCCGCCTTCTTTGGCTCAACATACATTCCAGACCGTGATGTCCGCAAAATCGGTCCTCTTCATAGGTCTGGGCGTAATATCGTGGCTCCAAGTGTTGCGATAGTAGAGAACCGTGCGGATGAATATTTAGTGTATCCTGAAGACTACGCCTACTCCGATGCGAAACCGGGAGAAAAAGTCGAACCCCAATTCCCCGTTTTTGACCACCTTGTTAGAGAAGGAAGCTATAACGATCCGGCGGTTAGAAGAGAAGCGTTCGCATATTGGATATCACACAAACGAAACGGTCAATTTGCTGCAGCCATTTCGAATCGGATTTGGAAAAAGCTGTTCGGGCGAGCCATCATAGAGCCGGTCACAGCGATCGACACGTTTGACGAAGCCGTGAATGAAGAGCTACTCATTCAATTACGCCTGCTGTTCTACAATCTTGATTATGATTTAATGGCGTTTCAAAGGGTTCTTTACAACACCCGCGCCTTTCAATCACAAGGCAGCTTAACTCCTGCGGAAGGAGTTGAGTACCAATTCCCAGGGCCACTCATTCGTCGCATGACTGCCGAGCAGACCTGGGACTCTTTTGTAACACTAGCCAAAGGACCTGGTGTCAACGACTACGAGAGTCCTCGCCTTGAAGAAATGTCCAGGTTCGATATTTTCGAGCCTGACGCATTCAATGAACTGAATAGATCTAACAGGGACTGGTACGCGGAACTCTTCAAGGAGGGAGAGGATCGGTCACGTGAGATCCATAAAAAGTCTCTGAGAATAGCGGGAGGTATGCAGTCAAAAAAATATTTGGTTCGCGCATCTGAGCTACGAATTCCGACATTCGACTCACATTTCCTACGGATGTTTGGACAATCAAATCGAGAAGTTTCCGGGGATGGGTCGCGCGAAGGTGGAGTGCCGCAGGTCTTGATGCTTCTGAATGGAGACGTGAACAGGATATTTGAGGACAGGGAAAGCTACTTTTACAAGAAGCTGAGATCCCTAAGCGAAGGACAGCAGATGGAAAGTCTCTACCACAGCTTCCTTTCACGCGAACCCACCAAAGAGGAAAAACAACTTCTAATGAGCGGCAAAATGTCCATCCCCGCAATCGCTTGGATCTTGGTGAATACACGCGAATTCATGTTTATCCTCTAGCGGCGGAGCACACGGCACGTGGTTGTAGATCAGCGCATCAGCCTTTTTGGAAGGTTTTGTGAAAAGTTAACCACTTAGAAAACAAATCCTTTCCGTGTTATACAGTTCTTGAGCAGTATTCATAGTCGTCCCCTGGAAAGGTTGGCTCAACCATCCGAAGGAGACACTCAGCGCATCAGGCTAATTTCCTCTTGATGACAAACAAGGCCGCCAACCTTTTCAAAGCTCATTAAAATGAGCTTTGAGCTGTTCTTATATAAGCGAGACGTTTGCTAAAGCTTGCACCAATCGTTTCTAATCGGCCTGCGTTATCTGTGTTCTCCGGCCGGTCCCTCATCGTTGGGAGTACAGGTTTATCAAAGTGCATCTCAATCGGTCATAGCCTATCCCAAGAGTGGTCTCGGATTAAATCCTGGAATTTTTTTGTAAGACATGGCCCAAGGCCATGTTTAAGAGACACCGCAACGCGTATGCCTTCCAGGATTTGCTGATGACTATCGTTCTTTGAAATGGAGGCAGGCTCTGCCCCGCACACGGCATGTTCATAATTCGGATGCTATCCCTTAATTTGAGAAAAAATGGCCTCGTTCTCAAGAGATACGTACATCCCACGATCTGGGCCTATTCGCTAGCAAGTCCCCCGGATACCGTTCAGAAGCTTTAGTCGAAGTCGATTAAAGCCATACTAGCTCACAAGAAAATTGAAGCTAAAAGGTAATTTTCGACCTTTTACGATGAAAGTTCGAAGCATGAAAACAAATAACATGCACTCGGAGTTCATTGCGAAGAACTGCACGACCGGTTTCCGCTAGAGAGCTTTCGTGTTGCACAGATTTCAGACCATTTTGCCTCAAGTTTTAGATTCAGCGCACGACTTCCTAACCGACTCTTGCGAATAAATTATCAACTCGAAACGATGCACATCACTCTCCGCACCCACACCAACCTGGACTACTGGACCAGTCGCTGGGATCGCATCCCGGTAGATCAGGCGATGACAAACACAAACGCCTATCCCTTAAAATACGCTCTTGAAGCCGTCCAGAGGAATGACGGACCGATACTCGAAGCGGGCTGCGGAACCGGGCGCATTTTGCGATATTTTCATGAGCGCGGCTACGACATCGAAGGCTTTGACTTTGTGGAAAGTGTGATTGATCGACTCAAGGAAACTGACTCGTCACTCAAAATCGCCCGTGGAGACATCACAAATCTCAAATACGATGACACTACATTCCGCTACTTTTTAGCATACGGACTCTATCACAATCTACCCTTGAACCTCTTTCAAAAGGGTTTGGAGGAGACCCACCGTGTTCTTGAGCCAGGGGGATTCTTGAGTGCATCATGCCGCGCTGATAATTTTCAAAACCGACTCAATGACATACACGCTCAACTGAGATCTAAATCAGCTAAAAAAGACGAACGCCGATTCCACAAGATCAATCTCACGAAAACTGAATTTTGTCGGTTAGTTGAGCAATTCGGGTTTAAAATCATCGCGGTTCATCACGTTGAGAATATGCCTTTTCTCTACAAATTCCGAGTATTCCGTAGGGCCGATCACAAGATGTTTGATGAGAATAAAGGGCGCAATGAGGGTTATCAATTATCACTAATCGGACGCTCTCTTCAAAAGTTCGTGATGAGAAATTTTTCAGATCAGTTTTGTAATATAAATGTAATCACAGCTCAACGTATTTAACATAGAATGGTGTACTGGATAATAGGTCTATCAGGTGCAGGCAAGACGACCCTCGCGACTAAACTCTACAAGACTCTCAAACCCGAATACCCTAACACGGTACTCATTGATGGAGATGTCATTCGCAACGTCTTTCAGCACGAAACTATGCGGGATAATTTAGACCCTTACAGCCTAGAAGGAAGACGAATCAACGCTGACCGGATATGTGAACTGTGCAGGTGGCTGAACGATCAAAGCATACATGTCGTCTGCGCAGTATTATCTGTATTCGAGGAATCAAGGCAGTGGAATAGAAAACATATATCGGATTATTTTGAAATATATCTTGAGGCAAATATTCAGTTCCTAAAAAAACATCGCGATTATAAAGGACTCTATCGATCCGCTCAAAGCGACATTTCTCAAAACATAGTCGGCTGCGACATACCTTTCATTCCTCCAAAGAAACCGGATTTAGTGATCCAATCTGAGGATATTAATGGAGTGGACCTGCAAGGCGTCTGTAATGAGATTTTAGATGTCAGTAACTTCGCACCTTCAGCGACCTCCAACGAGTATGCACGCTGAAGTAAAACTCTACCCGTTCGCATATGGGGATCGTCTTGGAAAAGAACGTAATACGTATCAATATACAGAGTTTCTCGGTAGAGATTTCCTGCGTGCATGGAAAGAATCACGATTCCGTTGCATTCCAATCCAACAAGACCTTGAAGAAAATCGTGAGACTGCTGCAAGGACACACCAGAGTGTAATCTCAAGCTTTCAGGAACTCGAATTTCAAATAACTCAAGAAACCGGGCTTTCAGCTTCAGAAATTTTGGGCTTTCTCATACTCAAATTCGAGGAAGGAAATATAGAAGATAACCTTACAAAATGGTCTAATCTTTGGATTAAAAAATTCGAAATTACCAAACGTGTCTACGACCGATACAAAGGATTAAAGCTGCAGGCCACCGGCGCGAAATCCTATGAAGATATTTCTCTCTACCTAATGCTTGCCGACCTCTTCATTCGATACGCCCAAGCTGATTCTAACTTACCCGCAATTAATGCACTCCTGAAAATAATGGATAGCTTAGCTTCGCGTTCGCAAGAATTTGACGCTACCGACCGCGCGCTGTTTATAGACCGCGCAAACCAGGAGGCGGCCCTTGTCGATGAATTGGCCCGATCTGTAAACGTCTCACTCTGATGAAAGCGAGCGCTCCTAAAATTGCCTTCTTGGCTGCCGATACTCTACGCTCCAAGGCTTACGCCCAAGGACTGGAAACCGGTGACATTCCGCTGATCTCGAGCCTGATCTACGGTTACTCTGCCGACAATGTTAGAGCCGGACAGTCAAAAAATTCTGAGTCTCTGCAGAGAATAAAGTCGTTCGATCCGTTCCGGCCTCTAGACACTTCCCTGAGCAAGAATTCAAAGAAATTGCAACGAACCTCCTCAGCTAATCTCAATTCTTCAGATATCGCCAAATGGGTAACCGAAACAAGGGCCGATGTGATCATCTTCTCGGGATATGGAGGCGATATAGCACCTAAGGAACTCTTGTCTGCAAGCCCACCATTTCTACACTGTCACTCCGGGTGGCTTCCAGATTACCGAGGCAGTACAACTCTCTACTATTCTTGGTTGAAAGAAAGCTTTGTCGGAGTCAGTGCCATTCTCCTAAGTCCAGAAATCGATCAAGGAGATATTTTATTAAAAAAGAGATTTCCAGTACCAAATCAAAATCAGGATCCTGACTATGATTACGACTGTATCATTCGGGCAGAGACACTCATCGAGGCCCTCAAAAAACTTCAAAGAGACGGGCAGTTCGATCGTCTCGAAAAACAAAATACATCGACCGGAAATACCTACTACGTCATTCACCCGGTACTGAAACACATCGCTCGGCTGTCCAATAAAAAACCTCAAACGGCCCAGGCGATATGAAACTCTCAACAAAAGCTCAAACCCTCACACAAATCAGCAATGCGTTGAGCTATGCACAAGTGTTACCCATCCATTCATTCACAGTCGCTCAATTTCGGAGACGCCCGAAAGATATCATCGAGCGTGTGATGAATGTATTCCGAGATCGAAACATTATCGTACGTTCATCTGCTCTCTCAGAGGACACATCGCAAAGCTCTAATGCAGGACACTACACCTCAATCCCAGACGTTGACTCTAATTCATATATGGACATCGCAAATGCCATAACAGAAGTCATATCGGAATTTGACCCCAATCCGCGAAATGAGATTTTAATTCAGCCGATGTTGAAAGAACCGAAGTATGTCGGAGTCGCTTTTACAGCTGATGTTGATACCCTCGCTCCTTATTATACAATCAACTATGATGAATCAGGGAATACTGAATCGATAACAAACGGTACCGCGGCGGATCCTAAGACATTTGTTTCCTTCAAACAAGCAATTCCACGATCAACGCCAAAATGGATACTTCAGCTCATCGATCAGCTCAAAGAACTCGAGGTTCTCTTTAATAAATCGCACCTTGATGTAGAATTCGCGACAGACCATGGAAACAGGCTCTATATTCTTCAAGTAAGAGAAATCTGCACCACAGGCAAAAGAGATCTATCTTCGGTAGACCTCTTACCGCTTCTAAAAAAAATTCGGAAGAAGGTGTCGAAGCTACAGAAACAACACCCGAATGTATCGGGAAATACCACTTTCTTTGGAGTGATGCCAGACTGGAATCCCGCAGAAATCATTGGCATTAAGCCAAAGAAACTTGCCCTTACCCTATACAAAGAGCTGATCACTGACAAAGTCTGGGCAACCCAAAGAAGCAACTACGGATATCGATCTTTGCAAGCGCATCCTCTCCTCGTATCCTATCTGGGTATTCCCTATATTGATCTCCGAGTCGACTTTAACTCTTTCATCCCGAATACGCTTCCTGAATCGATCGCAAACAGACTTGTAAACCACTATTTATCAAAATTTGAGAAGCAGCCATATCTACACGACAAGATCGAGTTCGACATCGTTCAATCCTGCCTGCACTTCACTGCCGCCGAACAAATCTTCAGAGATCTAAAATATACCTTCAGTCCACAGGAAATAAGGGAAATCACAGATAGCCTAAGAACGATTACCGACTCAATCATTGAACGCACTTCCGGACACTTCGCCCAGGATTTGGCGAGAATACAAATTCTGGACAGTCGCCTAGACGCGATCACCAATTCTGACCTGGCCATCATCGATAAAATCTACTGGCTAACCCAAGATTGCAAAGAATACGGCACACTCCCCTTCGCGGGAATCGCTCGAGCAGCTTTCATTGCTACTCAATTCTTAAATTCGATGAAAGAACTGAGAATCCTGAGCCCAGAGCGCTACGCACGCTATTACGAAAGCCTCAAGACTATCTCCAAAGAACTCAAAGAACACTCCAGTAGTTTGTATAAAAATAAACGCTCCACGGAAGCATTTCTCAAACGCTTTGGGCACCTTAGACCGGGAACGTATGATATTACCTCACCCCGATACGACAACAACTTTGAAACCTATTTTCCCCAGGACAGCCAAAACGACTTTCCAGAAGAAAATTCCGAAGAACCCTTCGAATTCACATCGTTAGAAAGAGACAAATTACAAAGACACTTAGATTCCAATGGTCTTACAGCAACTTGTGACGATTTAATATGGTTTTTGAAAACCGCCATAGAGACCCGTGAATCAGCGAAACTTACATTCACTCGAAATGTCAGCGCGATCCTTCAACACATCGAAGAATTAGGGGCGCGGTTCGGACTGTCCGTAGAAGATATGGCATATCTTGACCTCCGTGAATTGCTAAAGCTTTACGTCGAACTCGATCACCGGAATCTGTCTGAAATTCTGGAGCAGAACATCGCACTAAACCGTGATCATCATCAATATACACTTGCAGTTCGACTGCCCAACGTGATCGCGCAGCCCGAAGATGTCTTCGGGTTCTTTATCAGTGAAGAGTCTCCGAATTTCATATCGCTCAATGAAATCGAAGGGGACATTATTCACGAGGACAAGATATCACGATCCGACTGTAATGGAAAAATAGTGATGATCCAATCGGCAGACCCAGGATACGACTATCTCTTCACAAAGGGTATTGGCGGCCTTATCACACAATACGGTGGGGCAAATTCCCATATGGCTATCAGATGTGCAGAACAGGGTATCCCTGCGGTCATCGGAGCCGGTGAGAAACTCTTTAGCAAATGGAGTCAGCAAAGTCGATTGCGTATCACAGCATCGAGCGAACAGGTAACTTCAGTTGTGTAAGCGATGAGATTGAGTGAACGATTGGAAAATATTTGTGATTCTTCGAAGGAATCGAGGGCACTGATTGTTGAGCTATTTTTTACTATCTTTGCACAGACAAATGACACACGTAAAGCATTCCAAGAAACTGAGGACGCTCTAGCAAAAGAAATCGATATCCAACAAAAAGTCGACAGGCTTCGAGAACTTGAAAATCAAAGAATCGTTGAATTCTTATCCAACGCTAAGAAGACGATCGCGGTTTGCTTTTCATCTTTTGCACATGACGAAAAATTTCTATATTTCCTCAACGAATTAAAAAAGAATAAACATTACAACACATTGCCCATCATGTGTTCACTGGAGGCGCAGGAATACCTCTTCGAGCTTAGAAATTTCTATTTTGTTCAACCCAATTCTCTGAAGTCTCTAAAAATTAAGGCCGCCCTTTGTCAACAACACCTCACCAAATATTTTAGTCCAGAAGTAAGGAAATTCGCTTACGGTAACGACGGTAACAATTTCGAAGACAACGGCACTATCCCAACAACTCAATATAGGGCAGTTTTTCACAGAAACTTCGTTCCGCAATTCGAATGGTTTAATCGCTTCCCTAGACAGTCTCTGCAACATGACAAACTGTGCATTATACCGCTCGGATACCCAAAAATTGACTATGCTCACAGGATTGCCCAGGATACGCCTTCCGAAAAATTGATCGCCTATGTCATGCTCCCTACCAGCAGTTCTCATATGCCGTACCCATTTCATGAGAACTACTCTATCATTGATCGCCTTTTGCATGAATTCCCCGATTACAAGATATTGATACGTCCGCGCATTGAAGATTTTAAAAAGAAGATTCCTGAGACTCTAGAACTCATTGAATCTTACCGATCAAATCCACGTATTGAAATCTCTATGGGCCCCTACGCTAAGGACTATGGTCGATCATCCATTGCGATTCTAAATGGATGGGGGTCTTCAGTCCGTTCTTATCCTTTTATTACTGAAAATCCACTCATCATTCTAAGGAGTCTCAATGGCAATTCTGAGACCACAGAAAGTTGGCACGGGTACCGAACATCCAACCTCAAAGACCTCATTCTCTGCATAAACAGTAGCCTGCAATACCGTGATAAAATCCGCGACAATATAACCAAATATAGAGGCGATAATTTCATAAACTTCGGGTGTAGTGCAGAATACCTCTCAATTAACCTAGAGTATATCCTCGAAGACAAAGAGCATCCAGATTGGATTTATCAAAGTCTTTATAGCCATGAAAATACCATTGACGCTTTAGCGGACTGCAGAAGGTCATTCGAGAACCTCATCAATGACTATGACCAGGGGAAAAATAACTCATCGCTCATTCGTATTATAATACAGGTCTATTTTGACATTGAGGGGTTTCATAGAATCTTGATAGAGCCTGATGTGAAGCAGAAATTATTGGAGATTCACAACGCAATGCCGCCTGACTATGCATTGGGTTCCATGATACAATTTTGTAGATACTTAGTCAGAAAGAAGGAATTTTGCCTTGCGAACGATTGGCTCTCGGAATGCGAAAAATGGCTAGAAGAAATCATTCACCCAAGCGAGAAAGAATCACATGCTTCGCACATTGCCTCGATGCGAGTTTCGACAGGCCGATTCAGGAATATTGAAGAGCGATTCAACTATATTAAATCACAAGGAAGTATCTTCAAACACCATGTTAGCCAGTCGGGAATCTGGTCCATAAACAAACTGAAAAATCTTGAATATCTAAATAATTATTCGATTTACGGCACCGGAAACGCCGCTCTCTTCATATTGAATTATATCGACGAAACCGGACTGAACCGACCCGAATATGTCATTGATGATGATCCTCAATCCAAGACTCTGGATCGAATCCCAATAGTCGGACTCAACCAGGCAGCTCAGAGAGAAAGTATTCCGATCTTGATTCCATCCACGGTTTTCGAGCAAGAGATCTCTTCCAGGATACGCACGTATCAAAATGAATCCTTCTCGCCAGAATTAATCACTCTTTCCTAAAATGCGACGTATCGGAATCACCCCGCGATTAGAAGAAAACGATTCCTACTACGAAGTCCGGGAATGCATTGATATCCGCTGGGGTGCATTCCTAAAAGAACTAGGCTTCCTACTGACTCCATTATCAGTCAGCCATACGTCTCGTGACATCCGTTCTCTCGATCTAGATGGTGTAATTTTCTCAGGTGGCAACACCCCTTCTTCGTTGGAAGATTCACCATTATCACGAATACGAGATCGATTTGAAACCCTCCTGATGGATCATTGCCGGAAAAATGGAATTCCCGCAATCGGGATCTGCAGAGGCATGTTATTCATCGGCGAATATTTCGGGGCCACCATAACAAAAACCCCAAAACACTCCGGCACCTGCCATTCCATCACTTTCGCGTGTGAGATATCGCAACTTACTGCATTGGCACCTCCAGCGGAGACCAACTCATATCATACGTTCGGAGTCTCGAGCTTAAACAGCTCATGGAATATATTAGCTAGATCGGAAGATTCTATAATTGAGGCGGCCATCCACACAACAGAACGTCTTCTGCTTCTTATGTGGCATCCTGAAAGAAATTCACCTTTCTCCCAGTTTGATTCAGACATATTCCAAAGATTTTTCCACAAGGATCGAATATGAAAATCATATTTCTAGCAGCCGGACAAGGAACTCGACTGAGGCCACTCACCGACAGTAGACCTAAAGGGTTAGTAGAATATCAAGGTAAGCCGATTATTCGACATGGCATTGATGCCGCAACGCAACTCGGTATAACAGACATCTCAATTATCACTGGCTACAAAGCGGAAGTATTCCCCAGAATATTCAGCGACCATACAATCAACTATTTCCACAATGATGATTTTATGATGACGAACATGGTATATAGCCTGTTCTGTGCTGAGGAAGCTTTCGATGATGACTTAATTGTCTCCTACGGCGACATCGTGTACACCTCCGATGTTCTAAAATACCTGATCAGGTCCGGATCTCCGATTTCCACAGTTGTCGACCTTGATTGGCAAAAGCTATGGAATAGCAGGATGGCCAACCCCCTTGATGATGCAGAATCGCTTATCCTTACCAACGATGACTACATTAAAGAGCTAGGCAAAAAACCAAATTCATACAATGATATCATGGCTCAATACATCGGACTTACCTACATTAAAAAATCGTTTCTTGATGAAGTTTCAGCATTCTATCGGAGTCTGAATCCCGCTGCGACTTATGATGGAAAATCATTCCGTCAAATGTATATGACTAGCTTCCTGCAGGCTGTTATCGATGAATTGATGCCCATAAAGGCTGTAAAGATAAATAGAGGATGGACTGAAATAGACTCCGTAGAAGACTTGAGCACACGGCTCGACTAGTGAGACTACTCATTAGTTCAAACGCCTTAATTTTGGATCT
The DNA here is from genome assembly GCA_039034055.1 of Verrucomicrobiota bacterium. Taxonomy (GTDB): domain Bacteria; phylum Verrucomicrobiota; class Verrucomicrobiia; order Opitutales; family JABSRG01; genus JBCCBL01. The sequence continues at coordinate 16,672 of JBCCBL010000020.1, forward strand.
CTGCTTCCATCACCACCTCTATCCAGAAAGCAGAACATTGAATTCAAAGACCGAGTGCATCATCGAGTATTCGATAAATGGACACCTTCTCAAGCTTCCTTCCATAGAACCGCGCGTTTCTAGCAAAATCCTCAGCAGCGTCTTCACATTCTGCGATGGCCTTTCTTAAATTCTCCACCGAGTTTCCGTGGAAAACGGTTCCTAATCTATATTTAAGGGTCAAGTAACCCAACAAGCCTTTCGACGGGGTCACTACTGGTTTTCCAGCAGCCAGGGCATCGGCGAAAACTCCACTCGTTCTAAAAAACAATCTATATGGAAGTATGACGACTTTTTGCGATCTCATTAACGCGTGGAATAAGCTCCATGAGGACAAGTAACTGTCATACTCGTACATTCTCCCTTCTTGCAATAGAAGTTCTTTAGCCTGAGTCCATTCCCGGGTGGCTCTAAAACACTCTTTTGTTCTGCCTATTCTGATACAAATGGTGTCCTTATCCTCGGCACAAAGCCTCAATAAAAGATGAAAACCTTTTCTATTTTCTAGGTCTCCAAGCATGCAGATTACGCGCTTTTCCTCATGTCGGTTGCAAAAAGCTTTAACCTCGGTAGCGACACGACTTGTTGCCCGATTTGCATCGCCAACTCCCTCTTCACGTTCCCAATGAGAAGTCCCTATTTCTGGGAAGTAGTAGATATTTTCAGCGGTTGGAACTTCCAATCGTTCATCTGTAGCGAAGACATTGATATTTTTTCTGATTCGGAATATCCAACAAATGACGAATCTAGTAATCCTAGGTAATTTCTCTGCACTAAACGCCCTATCTCGCAGGAACAATTTCCGCAAGGACCCCGAAAAAACGATTTTTATACAATGAAGCAGCTCGCTACGCAGACTCACAATATTGCGCCAATCAATGAACTCTGTAAAGATAACCACAAGGTGGTGCCTCGCGTTGCTTAAGAGAAAGGGACTGAATGCCAGAAAGAACCGATTGCTGTCGGCATCTACATGGATAACATCAGTCGCCTTTGATACCGCCACAAGTTCTCTAAGCTGTCTTAACGATCCGGC